>NZ_JBQXES010000003.1:74261-111131 GCF_052599055.1 Thermophilibacter sp. ZX-H3
AGCGATGTTGGGGGGTTTCGCCCCCACGATCACAACCTGCCCCAGATTCGCTGAGAGGAAAAACCCGTCCCCTTTTACCTACCGGACGGCACTCATGAGTGTCGGCCAAGCGACTTGCTGCAGCCGGCACTTCTCGACATATCGCGAGAAGAAGCCGACACTCCTCGCCATAACCTGTCAACTCGGCCGACACTCCTGGCGGGCACTCATGAGTGTCGGCGCGCAAGGGCCATTACCCCCAGCTCTCGCTCACGATTCCCAGCGTGAGTCCATCGCGACTGCCGGCATAGTACTTGTCTAGCACGGCGCCAAAGACGGGGTCTGTGCCCGTGAGCTCGAAGAGCGTCATCGACGAGCGGGCCTTGAGCGCGTCGATGTCCCCCAGCACGGCCATAGGGTTGCTCCCCGGCAGGGCGAGAAGGGCATGTGAGATCTCGAGCAGACGCGCCCTGAGCAGGGGATGGTTTACGTACGCGTCAAGCTCCTTGCGGCTGCCGATGCCGTATCGCTCCGCCATGGGGCTGCGCCCGAGCCCGCGCGCCTGCGGGAAGACGAACCAGATCCAGTGGCTCCGCTTGCGCCCGGCACGAATCTCGTCGAGCGCCCGTTCGTAGACGCCACCGTCCTGCGCGCGGACGAAGCGCTCGATGTCAAAGCCTGCGGTCATACGGTGCTCCTCTCCTTTGTCAGATAATAGACTTGTCAAGCCGAGAAGAACGGGGGACCGCATGTCCTACTGCGACTGGGATACCACCGACGAGCTCTGCCTGCGCTACCACGACGAGGAGTGGGGCGTGCCCCTGCACGACGACCGCGGGCAGTTCGAGTTCCTCTCGCTCGAGGTCATGCAGTGCGGGCTCAACTGGACCATGATGCTGCATAAGCGCGAGGTGTTCCGCGCATGCTTCTCCGGCTTTGACTTTGACGCCGTGGCGGCGTTTGGCCCGGAGGACGTAGAGCGCATCCTAGAGACGCCGGGAATGATCCGTTCCCGCCGCAAGGTCGAGGCCACCATCAACAACGCGCGCTGCTTCCAGCGCGTGCGCGAGGAGTTCGGCAGCTTCGACGCCTACCTCTGGGGCTTCTCCGACGGCAAGACGATCCTCTACAACAAGCACGCCGACGGGTGGATTCCCGTGAGCAACGGCCTCTCGGCGCGCGTGGCCGCCGACCTGCGAAAGCGCGGCTTCAAGTACCTGGGTCCCACGACGGTCTACTCGCACCTGCAGGCCTGTGGCATCATCAACGACCACGCCTGCGACTGCCCGCGCTACGCGGCGATAAACACTATGAGCCCCACCGTCGAGAAACGCCGCCACCTCGAGAAGGACGTCCGGCACTACGAATGAGTCAAAAGGGACAGTCACTTTTGATTCATTCGCGCATGAGGGGAGTCGCAGCAATGACCAAGCTTCCGTATCTGGCGAGCGGCGCCTCGCTGTGGAGAGGTTACGACTACTACACCGCTCGCAAGGTGCTCTCGTGGGAGCCCTCGGGACCAGGGGATTATCCGCAACAGTTCGAAGGGGTCGTCTCGGGAAACGGCGATACGCCCTATGAGGTGCACATCGACATAGCGCATCCCAAGAAGTCGACCTGCACCTGCCCCTTTGCTGAGGGTCGCCATGTTATCTGCAAGCACATGGTCGCGCTCTACTTCACCGTCTATCCCGCCGAGGCAGATGAGCTTCTGCATGCTGAGGAGCGGTGGGCGGCGGAGGAGGCTGCCCGCGAGGAGGCCCATCGTGCAGAGACGTGGCAGTACGTGAGAGGCCTCAAGAAGGCCGAGCTTCAGGAGGAGCTCTACCGAGCGCTGCTCGAGATTGACGACCTGCGTGACCGTCGTCGTTGGTGGTAGTAAAAAAGTGACCATTCGAGAGAACATGTGTTTCATAATATGTTATACTCTCGTCAAGGTACGAGGGCGACAAGAGCGGCACGGAGGCCCCCAATGGTACGTGCCGGCGGGTGATCAGGGGTAATAGGGACTGGTCACACTTGTTTGTCTCGGGTGGGTTGGTACGCCCATCTTCCGGCACCCGCAAAGTCCGGAGCTCACAGTCTGTGCAGGTTGGTTTGCCGTGAGTGAGACGGGGGGTTCAGCTATGGCCAAGAAGTCCATCAAGCAGTTTGACGAGAAGAACGACGAGCGAGTCTACGTGTCCGTTCGCGAGACATTGGAGTCCGCGCGCGGCAAGGTGGAGCGTGCTGTCAACAGCGCCATGGTCGAGGCGTATTGGGAGATCGGGCGCCAGATCGTGGAGGCGACGGGCGAGCGCGCGGAGTACGGGAAGCATCTCCTTCAGTATCTGTCCGAAAGGTTGACGGCCGAGTATGGGAAGGGCTTTACGGAGAGGAACTTGCGCCAGATGCGTTCTTTCTATCTGGCGTTTCCAATTCGGCACACATTGTGTGCCGAATTGAGCTGGTCAATTTATCGTCGTCTAACGCGTATACCCGACCAAGAGCAGCGTGAGTTTTACATGCATGCAGCGGCCGAGGAGCGCTGGACCGTCCGCCAGCTCGACCACCAGATCGCGACGTTCTACCGTGAGCGCCTGCTCTCCTCGCAGGGTGAGAAGCGCGAGCTCATCCGCTCCGAGATTCAGCGTTCTGAGCCGGTGACGGCAGCGGACGACTTCATCAAGGACCCGTACGTCCTGGACTTCCTGGACCTGGGCGGTCGCACCGACTTTGACGAGCATCAGCTTGAGCAGGCGCTCATGACGCGGCTGCAGGAGTTCATGCTGGAGCTGGGGCGTGGCTTTGCCTTCGTCGGTCGCCAGTACCGGCTCGACGGCGAACAGGCGAGCTACTACGTCGACCTCGTCTTCTACAACATCAAGCTTAAGTGCTATGTGCTCATCAAGCTCAAGACTCGTCCGCTCAACGCCAAGGACGTAGGGCAGATGGACTTCTACGTCCGGCTGTTCAACGAGAAGTACGCGGGTACTGACGACAACCCGACCATCGGTCTCATCCTTTGCTCGAGCTCAGACCGAACGGTGGCGAAGTACTCTGCTCTCGCCGACGGCAAGGGACTCTTCGCGTCGAGCTACGTCACGTGCCTGCCCACCGAGGAGGAGCTGACCGACGCCCTCGAGCCCACGCGCCGCGCGATCGCCGAGGCCCGTGCGGAGCGAGGCGAGGAATAACCATCGGGCGCCCGTCTGTCAGTTTGGAGACGGGCGCCAACTAGAAAACCGCAAAATGGGCTAGAGCACCCGCTCCATGAGAACGGCGACGTAGTGTGGCGTGCTCGCGACCTCCCCGGTGGGCTCGAAGCCGAGCTTGGCCCAAAACTTCCGCGCCGGCTCGTTGCCCTCGATGTACGCCAGGCGCACGCGAGAGAGGCCCTCGGCCCGCAGCCTGCGGAGCTCGGCGCGCATGATCAGCGTGCCGACTCCACGTCCATGCCACGCTCCGTCGACCATGAGAAGCCCCACGTAGGCCGACCGCTCGTCGGGGTAGCCGCGGACGACGTCCATGACGGCGACGAGCTCCCCCTGCGCAAGGAAGCCGAGAAACTCCTTCTGGTCGGCCTGGCATCCGGGCGGCGGCTCGCGGAGAGCCTGGGCCAGGTTCTCGAGCGTCGGCCTCTCGCCGTAGAGCTCGTAGTACGCGGGATTGCTCTCGCAGAGGGCAAGGAGCGCGGGAAGGTCCTCGTCGGTGAGCCTGCGTCGAACAAAGGGGGAGAGGTCAACCACGCGCACGGTGCAACCATGCTCGCGCAGTAGCGCGATCAGGTCCGCCGTGGCGAGAAGGACGGTCGCGGTGTTGTCGCACGGGTGTACAGTCACGCGCCCGGCGTCGAGGAGCTCCTGGTCGATCACGACCTCCACGCGCCCTCGGCCATCGTTCAGCGCGCCGAGCGGCGTGACGGAGCCGGGCGCGAGGCCGAGCATCGAGCGCAGGTCCCTCTCGCTCGCAAACGAGAGGCGGCGAGAGCCCAGGCGTTCCTGGACCTCTCGCAGAGAAACGTCCTTCTCGTCCGGAAGACAGACGAGGTAGTACGCGCGGTGCTTGTCGTCCCGCAGGAAGAGGTTCTTGGCGCCAAACTCGGCATGGGGGATGCCCTCGGCGTGCGCCTGCCCCACGGTGAAAACCGCCTCGTGCTCGTAGAGCTCGTAGGCGATTCCGGCCCGGTCGAGCAGCGCGATCGTCTCCGCCTTGCCGTAGGCGTGCAAAAGTGACTGTCCCTTTTGCACGTCAGCGCTCGAGCTTGCGGATGACGGAGATGGAGGGGCTGACCTCGGCGGCAAAGGCGTCGAAGTCGTCGTAGGTGCCGACGATGCTGCCGTAGTGGGTGGGCACCACGACGGCGGGGCGCAGGGCGTTCACGAAGGCTGCGGCCTGACGCGGGTCGCAGGTGTAGGTGCCGCCGATCGGCACGAGCGCGACGTCGCAGCTCACCGTCTCGTTGTCCGGGTTCTGGTCCGTGTCGCCGGAGACGTAGTAGCGCGTGGGCTCGTCGTCGAGCGTGACCACGTAGCCGAGCCAGCCGTTCTCACGCGGGTGCATGCCCAGGCGCTCGGGCTCCACGTTGTAGGCGGGCACGGCCTCCACGCAGATCCCCGGCAGCTCGATCTTCTCGCCCGCGTCCATGAGGTGCGTTGCGGCGGCGCCCAGCCCCGCCACCTCGCCGGCCATGCTCGCTGGCGCCACGACCACGGTCTTCTCGCCGGCGACGCGCGCGTAGTCCTCGGGCGAGAGGTGGTCGTAGTGGGCGTGGGTGATCAGCACGTAGTCCGCGTCGTGCGCGGCATCGGCGTCGGTCAGCGCAAAGGGGTCGAAGTAGGCGACGGTGCCGCCCGCCCCCTCGACCCGGATGGCGCTCTGGGTGAACACGCGGACGTTCTCGAGGCTGCTCATGGCGGCTCCCCTCCTATAATCTAGTCATCTGATTGTACGTTGAGCCGGAGGCCATCATGCGCGAGAAGATCGACGTCGCCGAGTACGCACCCACCATCCTTCGCGAGCTGCCCACGGGCGTGCTGCTGACCGCGAGCGCGGACGGGCGCGCCAACCCCATGACCATAGGCTGGGGCACGCTGGGAGTCGAGTGGGGCAAGCAGCTCTTCGTGGCATACGTCCGCAGCAGCCGCTTCACCTACGGCCTCATCGAGAAGAGTGGCGAGTTCACGGTCAGCGTTCCCATGCGCACGGGCGAGAAGGACCACGACCAGCGCATCAGCCAGATCCTGGCGGTCTGCGGCTCCAAGAGCGGCCGCGACACGGACAAGGTCGCCGAGCTCGGCCTCACGCTCGCGGAGGGGGAGGAGGTCGGCGCGCCCGCCGTCCGGGAGTTCCCGCTCACGCTCGAGTGCCGCGTGCTCTTCAAGAGCGAGCAGGACGAGGCGCGCCTTCCGGACGACCTGCGCGAGCGCTACTACTCCACCGACGCGCCGCACACCGCGTACTACGCGGAGATCGTGAGCGCCTACGTCCTGAGATAGGATTGCGTCGCGCCCGCCGTGCCCGACACCCATGAGTGCCGGCTCGCGGACCGCGCCGCGCCGGCACTCCCGAAGGAACGCCGCGTGCGAGACGGCGCCCCCGCTCGCAAACGGTCAAATAAACCGGCACTCCCCGCCGGCACCTACGGGTGCGGGCGGGGAGTGCCGTGGCTCGTGCCGGGATGTCGCGCGCCCTACTTCTTGCCGAAGAGGCCGCCCAGGCTGTCGGCGATGCCGCCGAGCGGGGTGCTCTCGAGCATGTCGCCGAGGTTGCCGGCGATGCTGCCCAGGTCGAGGCCGCCGAGGTCGAGGCTGCCGTCGGCGATGCCGCTCTTGACGCCGTCGACGATCTGGGAGAGGTCGCCCTCGCCGAGCTCGACGCCGGTGATGCCCTCGATCGTGCCCTTGGGGTCGGAGACGAGCTCCTGGAGCTTCTCGGGGGCGTCCGCCAGGGCGGCGGAGACCTGGGCGATGATTGCCTGGATGTCCATGAGTGTCCTTTCGTGTCGTGCGCGCGGGGCGCGTTTGCCCCTCTAGATTACCCGTTGGGCCACCCGGGGACGAGCTGCGGCCGTCAGGCGTGCGCCGGCGGTTGAGGGCGCCGGGCCCCGGCCGCCCCGGCGGCGTCCCCCACGGCGTCGAGTAGCTCGGCGCAGCGCAGCGTCGCCGAGAGGGGCATGACGTCCGACTCGCTGCGCCCGGAGAGCACGAGGCCGACGAAGTGCTCGATCTCGTCGTAGAAGTCGTCGACGGGGTAGGGGAGCTCGATGTCGGCGGCCTCGGCCTCGGCGCGCTCCAGCCGGGCGCGCTGCGGGCGGTGCATGTCCTCCACGGTGATGACGCCCCTCGTCCCGACGACCCGGGCCGTCCGGGGTCCCGCCGTGTCGGCGGCGGTGACGAGCCGGGCCGTGAGCGCGCCGCGCGCGAGCTCCGCGTCGACGAAGCAGTCGTGGCCGTGGTCCCAGCGGGCCCGCGCGGCCACGACCTCGAGGGGGCCGCCCAGGTAGTCGTCCACCCAGGAGGCGCAGTAGACGCCCGAGTCCAGCAGGATGCCCCCGCCGCGGGCGTCGGAGAGGTAGTCGCCCCCGCGGGCGATGCGGTCGCCCATGTCGTTCTCGAGGAACGCCTCGACGCGGCGGACCTCGCCGATGCCGCCCCGTGCGACGAGCTCGCGCACGTGCCGGTAGAGGGGCGAGAAGCGCGTCTTCATGGCCTCCATGAGGAGGGTCCCCGTCTCGCGCGCCGCGCGGACGAGCTCGCGCGCCTCCGCCGCGTCCACGCAGGCCGGCTTCTCGCAGAGCACGGCCTTGCCGGCGCGCAGGGCGGCGAGCGCCCACGCGAGGTGCATCGAGTGGGGGAGCGCGAGGTAGACGGCATCGACGTCAGGGCGGGCGAGAAGTGCGGCGTGCGCCGCGCCCGCGACCCCGCCGAGCGCCTCGTCCGAGAGGGCGCCGCCCTCGGGGACGCCATGCTCGAGGGCGAAGGCCTCCGCCCTCCCGGCGGAGCGGCAGCTGATGGCAACGAGCTCGGAGCGCCCCTCGTGCGCGAGGCTCCGGGCGAACCGGTGGGCTATCCTGCCCGCGCCGACGATCCCCCAGCGCACCGTGCGAACGCCCCTCTCGCCCAGGTCCTTCTCGCCCACGGCGTCACCCCCTCTTCCCGCGCGCGGCCCCGAGGCCCATGAGGGCCCGCTCGGCCCCCATCAGCAGCGGGTAGGGGAGCAGCCTGGCGGCGACGTAGAAGGCGCGCATGTCCGCCGAGGGGATGCAGAGCGCCCGCCCCGCCCGCGCGGCGGCGAGGCCGCGCCTGGCCACGCGGCGCACGTCCTCGAAGCCGGTGAGGCCCGCCATGCGCGCGGCGACGTCCCCCGCGCCGGCGTGGTCGAGAAAGCCCGTGCGCATGAACTTGGGGCAGAGCGACGTCACGTGGATGCCCACGGGCCCGAGCTCCGCGTCGAGCGCCCGGGAGAGGTCCAGCACAAAGCGCTTCGCGGCGGAGTAGGTGGCAAGCCCCGGCTGCGGCATGAAGGCCGCCACGCTCGATACGTTGAGGATGCGCGAGCCGGCGGCCATGTACGGCAGCGCGCGGTACGTGAGCTCCACGGGCGCGAGCACGAGCAGGCGCGCCATGGCGGCGTTGTCCGGCGCGGGCATGGCCGCGAAGTCGCCGAACGTGCCGAAGCCGGCATTGTTGACGAGAAGGCCGACGCGGCCGCCGGGGGTCTCGGCGAGCGCCCGCTCAAGCACGTCGAACGACGCGGGGTCCGTGAGGTCGAGCGCGAACGGGCGCACGCGCGGGGAGGTGCGCTCCGCGCGGCGCGAGACGGCCCAGATCTGGTCGAGCGGGCCGAAGTAGCCCTCGGCGAGCAGGCGCACGAGCTCGGCGCCGAGCCCGGACGACGCTCCGGTGACGATCGCGATGTTGGTCATGGTGCCCTCCAGACGTGCCCGAGGTGACGTGCCTCCCATTTTGGCACGGCATGTTCCACCAGCGGATGACATTCGCGTTTCTCGTCTGGCGGCGCACCGCTGGCTGATACCATGACTCGGTTTTGTTGCCCGGAATGGGGTGCCGCCCGCGCCTGTCCGGGCATCCGCGAACACCTGAAGGGAACGTCATGAAGAACTCCGAGATCTACCGCCGCACGCTGAAGTTCTCCGTCATGCGCCTCGTGCGGACCGTGCTGTGCCTCGTTCTGCTGGCCGCCCTGCCGCTCGTCGCCTTCGTCGCCACGGGCATGGCCGGCCTGGACGAGATGGCGCAGCTCGCCGCGACGGGCGTCGCGTTCATCGTGGCGCTCATCGTCTTCTACGTCGTCGCGCACTACGGCGGCTACCTGCTCACGGCCGGGCAGGTCGCCATGATCACCGAGGGCGTCGCCACCGGCGAGCTCCCCGAGGACACCTATGAGGCGGGCAAGCGCGCCGTGAAGGACCGCTTCGCCACGGCGAGCGTCTACTACGGACTGTGGTCGATCACCAAGGCCATCACCAGCGAGGTCTCCTCCGGCATGAACGCGCTCGCGCGCGGGATCGACGGCGAGAACAGCACGGGCCCCGCCTCCGTCATCGCCGGCATCATCTCCGCGGTCGTCAGCGTGGTGCTCGAGTACCTCAACTACTGCAGCCTTGGCTGGGTCTTCCTCCACGGCGAGCAGTCCGCGTTCAAGAGCACGTGCGACGGCGCCGTGATCTACTTCCAGAACTGGAAGACCCTCATGAGGAACTCCGCCAAGGTGATCGCCATCACCGTCGTCTCGCTCGCGCTCATCGGCGGTGCGTTCTTCGGCGTCGCGTACCTCGTCCTGGGATCGATCGAGCCGCTCACGACCGTCCTCTCCCAGATCGACGCCACCGCCACGCTCGAGGACGGCACCGCCGTGCCCGCCGGCACCTCGCTCGTCGTGCTCTGCGCCGTCATCGCCCTCGTGCTCTGGAGCGGCATCCACGGGGCCTTCGTGAAGCCCTACATCCTCGTCTCCGTCATGCGCCGCTACATCGAGGCCGGCCGCGCGGACACGCCGCAGGTCGACGTCTACGAGAAGCTCTCCGGCATGTCCAAGGGCTTCAGGAAGGCTCTCGACCGCGCGGGTGAGGGGGCTCCCTCGGCCGCGTAGGCGAAGGGGCGGTGAGACAGGGGGGCGGTGAGACAGGGGGGACAGGTTCATTTGTCTCATTAGAGTTCTAATGAGACAAATGAACCTGTCCCCCCTGTCTCACCGCCCCTGCCTCGCTAGTATCCGGTGACGGTGCCCCCGGAGCTCAGAAGCCTCTTCAGAAGGGAGAACTCGTTCCGGCAGAACTGGTCGAGGCGCTCCACCTCCGCTCGGCGGGGCCCCTCGAGCAGCGCGAGGCACACCGGGATGGCGGGCGCCTCGGCCGGGTTCAGGTCATGCATCGCCGCAAAGGGCAGGATGCTGAGCGCCTTGAGGTTGACGCCCATGATGTACCCGTTGCGGCTTTCCAGGTGGTCGACGACCCCCTCGTTGGTGCTGACGTGCTCCAGAGGGGAGGCGAGCCCATGCTGGCGACAGGTGACCAGCACCGTCTCGTTGAAGCCGTCTATCTCGTCATTCCAGAGCACGGGGTAGGGGGCGAGGTCGGCAAAGGTCAGGCGGCCCCTGCCGCGCAGGGGGTGCCTCCGGCCCAGAAAGACGCCCGGCGTGACCGTCCCGATCTGGGCGCAGGTGCACCCCGGGGCGCTCAGGCGACCGATGGTGAAGAGGGCGTCGAGGCTCCCTGCCCTGAGGTCTGCCAGCGCGGCGGCCCCCGTCCGGACGGAGAGGCGCGTCTCGATTCCGAGGGAGTGCGTCATGAGGCGCGCCACGATGCCGCAGATGAACTCGTGCTTCGAGAAGGGCGGCGTGACGAGGGCAAGCCTGAGGTCGCTTCTCGGCGCCGGCCCTCTGCTCAGGGAGTCGGCGATCTGCCCCACGGACTCGAAGCTCTCAACCGCCCTTCGTGCCGGCTCGAGCAGCGCGTTCCCGAGGGGCGTGAGGCGCATCCCACGGCCCGCTCGGACAAACAGCTGCCCGCCGAGCTCGTCCTCAAGCTCGTGAATCGACTTGGAGACAGCCTGGACCGAGACGCCCTCCTCCCGCGCGACGACGGAGAAGTTCCCCGTGCGCGCCGCGCCGCAGAAGAACACGAGCTGCCTGATGTTCATTGATCTCCTTCGACGGTACCCGGCGTCCTTCCCAGTCTATCCGCGCGCTCGGGGTGACTCTCGAGGACGGGGGCGCCCTTTCCGATATCAACCGTAGATTGAAAGTTGCGGGCGATTCTCGGAGTGAGCTAACCATCCCTACGGTTCGGCTAGCGTTGTATCCTATATGGTTGTCTGACGACGTGGTGTCAAGGAGCCCGCATGACCTTAGAACAGCAGCCCGCGCCAGCGCAGCCCACAACGCCGGGGGTCGCTCCCGAGCACGGCGATGCCGAGCGGAGAATCCCCCTCGTGATGAGGCTCTACGGAATTCTCTGTACCGTTCTCGGCGTGTTCACCGCGTTCGCGGTCGTCGTCTTCGCCGCGCTCATGGGGTGGTCGCTCCAGACTGACCCGTCCATGATCATCGTGGGCACCGACCCCACGCTGCCCGTGGTCCTTCTCGCCATCAGCTATCTCGTCACCATCGGTAACGCGGTCGCGCTCGTCGTCTTTGGGCACTCGCTGCGCAAGAGCCAGCGCCGCAACGCGGTGCGCTGGTCGCACGTGCTCATAGGCACCTCGGTCATCCAGGTCCTGCTCAAGATCATGCTGCAGGGCATCGACACCACGCTCATCTCCGATGCCATCCAGCTGCTCATTCTGGTCGCCATTTCCGTCACCGTTGACCCCTCGCTCAGGCAGGAGCGCGAGCTCAAGCGCCGCGTGCGCGACATGGTCGACCGCGAGGCCGCCGAGGAGGACATGCTCGGGCGCGACCTCGAGGGTAAGGGCTACATCGAGCTCAACTTCTTCAACCTGTTCTGGGTCTTCGTGATCTGCTGCTTCCTCGGGCTCATCATCGAGACCGTGTACCACTTCGTCATCGTGGTGCCCGGCGAGGTTCAGGACCGCGCCGGCCTGCTCTTCGGGCCCTTCTCGCCCATCTACGGCTTTGGCGCCGTGCTCATGACGGTGGCGCTCAACCGCTTCTACAGGGCCAACCCGATTATCATCTTCGTCGTCTCCGCCGTGATCGGGGGTCACTTCGAGGCCGCGACGGCTTGGTTCATGGAGATGGGCTTCGGCGCCGTGGCCTGGGACTACTCGGGCTCCACGATCTTCGGGCTCTTCCCCGACCCGATCGCGGCCATCTTTGGCGGACGCACCTCGACGCTCTTCATGTGCATGTGGGGCGCCCTCGGCTTCGTGTGGATCAAGCTCTGCCTCCCGTGGATGCTCAGGCTCATCAACCTCATCCCGTGGAAGGTCCGCTACTCCTTCACCACGCTCTGCGCCGTCCTCATGCTCGTGAACGGCGTCATGACGCTCGAGGCGCTGGACTGCTGGTTCGAGCGCCTCTCCGGCATCCCGCAGACCACACCCGTCGAGCAGTTCTACGCCGAGCACTACGACAACGACTACATGGCGCACCGCTTCGAGTCCATGACCATCACGCCGGACGACTCCGCGCGCGTGGACGGCGCGGCGCGCGCCGTGGCTGACGCCTCGGCGGGCCCGGAGGCATGATGGCGCCGGGCGAGGTCCCAGCGAGGCCGCGCTGGGGGCGGCGCGTCCTTCTCGCCCTGCTGGCGGTCCTGGCCGTCGCCGTCATCGCGCTCGGCCTGGCGGTGCAGCGGCGCCTTGTGCAGAGGGAGGAGGGCCTGGGCGTGGTCCAGGCCCCGAGCGAGTTCGCGGCGCTGGAGGGCTCTACCGGGCGCACGGGGTCCTTCTCGACGCGCATCGACTTCACGAGCATGGCCACGGGCACGGAGACCATCTCCACGGAGGTGTCCTGGGACGACGAGTGGTTCTTCCAGGATCCCACCGAGTACAACCACGAGTTGGCCACCACGTGCTCCGTGCTCTCCGCCGTGTCCAACTCCGAGTCCGCGTACTACCAGGCGGGCTCGGACTCGCCGGCCTACATGGAGGCCGCGCTCGCGGCGCTGGGCTTCGAGGAGATCTCCACGGCGTCGTATCAGTACCGCAGCGAGATCTTCGACGAGGTCGTGGACTTCATCACCGGCACGGACGACGTGGTCGCCTACTCGGTTGCCACCAAGCGCGTGGCCAGCGCGGGCGGCGCCGAGAAGACCCTCTATCTGGTGTCGATCCGCGGGAGTTACGGCTCCGAGTGGCTGAGCGACCTCAACATGGGCGACGCCGCCGCCTACGACATGGACGAGATCACGCACGAGGGCTTTGCCCAGGCCGCACGCGAGATCGTGGACGTGCTCGCCGAGCGCATCACCGAGGAGGCGGGCCTCGACGGCACGGACGACATCTGCCTGCTCTTCACCGGGCACTCGCGCGGCGCCGCCGCGGCCAACATCGCCGCCGCGTATGCCGACGAGATGTCGCAGGGCCTGCGCGTGCTGGCGCCGCTTTCGGGCATCTACTGCTACACCTTCGCCACGCCCGAGGTCACGACCTTCGACAACGCGCACGACGCCCTCTACGACAACGTCTTCAACGTCATGAACCCCAGCGACATGGTGCCGCGCCTGCCGCTGGAGTCCTGGGGGTACGAGCGCTTTGGGCACGACCTCTGGCTTCCCGGCTACGGTGACGAGGGCTTTGACGAGAAGTACGAGGGGATGTGCCGGGTCTTCGAGGCAAACACGGGCGTGGAGTGCCCGTACGTGCCCGAGGACCGCGAGCACGTGGACAAGCTCGTGGAGGACCTGGGGCGCGAGATTCCCACGGACGACGATCTGGCGAGCGCGGGCGGGGTCTTCTCCCTCGCGCACGACCTTCTCGCCGACGTGAACCCCATGCAGGTGCTCTACGGCCACTACCCGAGCGTCTACATCGCCTGGATGCAGTCCCTCGACGCCGTTCGCGCCAGCTAAGCCCGCCAGTCACGCCAATCACGTCAGGTTCGTTTGGCATGCCAAACGAACCCGGTTAAAATGGCACGCCAAACGAACCTGACGTGATTGGCGTGACCGGCGCGGGAGGCAGGCGATGGGGGACGTGCGCAAGGAGCTCGCACGCGTGCTGCGCGAGGGCGAGCGGACGGTGGAGCGCCGGCTCGAGGCGTTTCTCGCCGACCCGGACGACGTCGAGACCATCCACCGCCTGCGCATCTCCATCCGCACCCTGCGCAGCCTGCTCGCGTTCTCCTCGCCGTTCCTCAGGCGCCGCCGGCACCGGCTGCTCCAGGACGACCTGCGCTCCGTGGTGATAGAGACCTCGCGCCTGCGCGAGTACGACGTGCTGCTGAGGCAGGTCCGCGCGCTCGACGTCCCGTGCGGCGAGCTCGACGAGAAGGTCGGCGAGCTGCGCGAGCTCGAGCGCAACCACGTCGTCGACGTCATGCGCGGGCGTCACGCGCGCCGTGCGCTGCGACGCGTGAGAAAGGCGATGGAGAAGCTGCCCTGGCGCCGGGGCGCTCGCGAGGCGAGCGTGACGCGGGCGGACGTGCGCGCGACGTTCGACGATCTGGTCCGCAGCGTTGACGAGCGCTACGCGCGCGTCGACCGCGCGGACGCCGACGCCGTGCACACCCTGCGCAAGCGTGCGAAGCGCGTGCGCTACGTCGGGGAGAGCTTCGCAGGCCTACTGGGGCCCGACGCCGTCGCCGAGGGGGCGCGCATGAAGGGCGTGCAGGACGAGCTCGGGGACATCTGCGACGCCCGCGTCAACGTGGCGATGGCGCGCGAGTTTCCCACGAGGGGGCTCTCCGACGAGGCGCGCCGCGCCCTCGAGGTCCTTCTCGCCCAGAACCAGGCCCTCGTGGACTCCTTCTGCGAGCAGTGAGACAAGGGGGACGGCGAGACAAGGGGGACAGGTTCGTTTGTCTCATTCGAAATTGAATGAGACAAACGAACCTGTCCCCCTTGTCTCACTGTCCCCCTTGTCTCACTGTCCCCCTTGTCTCACTGTCCCCCTTGTCTCACTGTCCCCCTTGTCTCGCCGCCCCCGTCTCACCGCTTGCAGAGGCCGGCTGAGCGGGCGGCGTCGAGGAGCTCGGCGTTGCGGGCGTTCATCGCGCCGAACTCGTCCACGCAGCAGATGACCTCGCGGCAGGCGAGAAGGACCTCGCGGGCGCGCTCCACCGCCTCCGCGCTCACGGGCTCGAAGTCGCGCTCGTAGATGACGCGCGTCGCAAGCTGCGCGGCGAGCAGGCCGTCGGCATCGTGCTCGTGCAGCACGCCCGCGGCAAACGGCGTGCCCTCGCGCGCGAGCCGCCGGAAGCACGCCGCCCCCGTGCCGCCCCCGGCGATGACGAAGACCTCGGGCTCGCCCTCCGGCCGCACGAGCTCGACGCTGCCGAACGCCGGGTCGTAGGCGCCCGGCGCGAGGTCGTAGAGCTCGGAGATGCGCTCGGCGGTGAATACCTCGTCAGGCGCGCCCTGGCACATGACGCGCCCGTCCCGGATGCAGATCACGTGGTCGGCGGCCTTCTGGGCGAGGTCGATCTCGTGCAGCGACGCCACCACGGCGATGCCGCGCTCGCGCGCCTCCCGGCGCAGGAGCTGCAGCACCTCCAGCTGGGAGCGGACGTCGAGGTACGACGTTGGCTCGTCGAGCAGCAGCACGCGCGGCTCCTGGCAGAGCGCGCGGGCGAGAAGGACGCGCTGCCGCTGGCCGTCGCTCACATGGGCGAAGTCGCGCTCCGCGATGTCGAGCACGCCCGTCGCGGACATCGCGCCGGTGACGGCCCCGCGGTCCTTCTCGCCGAGCACCCCGAGTCGGCCGGTGAACGGGTAGCGGCCCGCCTCCACCACGTCGCGGCAGGTGAGAAGCTCCGTCTGCGGGCGGCCCGTGAGCATGACGGACATGGCTCGGGCGCGCTCTGCCGCGGGGACGTCGCCCAGCGCCCGCCCGAAGAGCTCCACGACGCCGCCGAGCGCGCGGAGCTGCCCCGCGACGGTGCGCAGGATCGTGGTCTTGCCCGACCCGTTGGGGCCGATCAGCGCCACCACCTGCCCGGGCCTCACGGCAAGGCAGACGTCCCGCACCAGCGCCCGCTTCCCGTGCCCCACCTCAAGCCCCCGCAGCTCCAGCGAAAAGGGGACGGGTTTTTTCTCCCTGAGAAAGTGGGACAGGTTGTCGTTCGCCCGCGCCCCGACTGCGGACAGGTCCTGAGACGGTTCCCGGGCAGGGTCGCTCCTCTCGGCGGCGGGGCTGCCGTTCTCCCGCGTCGCGTCCTCGGGCAAGCCTGTCCTTTTTTCTCTGAGAGAAAAAACCCGTCCCCTTTTTGTCCGGAGCATGAGGGCGATCACGATGGGCGCGCCAAAGACGGCGGTGACGGCGCTCACGGAGAGCTCGACCGGCGAGAAGAGCGTGCGCGCGATGAGGTCGCACCCGCAGCAGAAGGCCGCCCCCGTGAGGAAGCACGCCGGCGTCACGAGGAGCGGCCGCGACGACCCCACGCCGCGCCGGGCCAGGTGCGGCGCGGCGATGCCCACGAAGGAGACCGGTCCCGCGAAGGCCGCCACGCACGCCGAGAGCAGGCTGGACACGAGCACGATGAGCATGCGCAGGCCGCCCACGTTGACGCCCACGCTCTGCGCGTAGGGCTCGCCGAGCTGGTAGGCTCCGAGCGGCTTGGAGAGCGCAAAGACCGCGGCGCCCATGGCGACCACGGCGACGGCGATGATGCCCATGTCAGGCCACGTGGCGCCCGAGAAGCTCCCGCGCGACCAGTTGTCCAGGTTCACGATGGCCTGGTCGTCCGCGAAGGCCACGAGGAAGTTGGTGGCGGCGGAGCAGATGTATCCCACCATCACGCCGGCCACGATGAGCATGCTCTGCGAGCGCACGCGCCGCGAGATGAGCAGGACCGCGCCCATCGTGGCGAGCGAGCCGAGAAACGCCGCGCCCACGGACGCCGCTGGGCTCATGACCTGGCCCGCGCCCAGCACCACGATCATCACGACGGCAACCACGAGCTTGGCGCCGGACGATACTCCCAGCACGAAGGGGTCGGCGATGGGGTTGGCAAAGAACGTCTGCAGCAGGAAGCCCGAGAGCGAGAGCGCCCCGCCCAGAAGCGCCGCCTCGACGACGCGCGGCAGGCGGATCTGCCAGATGACCTGTGCCGCGGTGGAGGGGTCGCCGGGTCCGGCGGCGAGGATGCGCGCCACCTCCGCGGGCGAGGTCTCCACGCTCCCCAGGCAGAGGCTCGCTACGAGGAGCGCGCACAGGGCGAGAAGGACGACGAGGTCGAACGTCATCGCCCGTCGCATCCGCCCGCCCCTGTCGCCCGTCGCGCCCACCACGCTAGCCCAGCCTCCAGAAGAAGGCGGCGGGCTCGCCCGAGCCGCTGAGGGCGACGCGCAGGTCCGAGATGATGTCCGCCATGCTGGTGATCTGCTGGTAGAGGTTGGCGTCGCAGGTCCAGACGTCGCCGTTGCGCACGGCGGCAAAGTCCGCGAGCAGCGCGTTCTTCTCGACAAGCGCCTCGAGGGTGTCCACGCCGTCGTCAATGGTGCCGTTGTAGATGATGACGTCGGCGTCGCGCGCGCCCTCGTAGAAGCGCTCCATCTCAACGGTGACGGTGGTGGGGGAGGAGTCGGCGGCGCCCTCCTCGGCGAAGCTCACGTACTCTCCTCCCGCGGCCTCGATCATCTGGGCAAAGTAGTCGCCGTCGCGGCGCGTCACGGCGGCGCCGTCCTCGTTCAGGTAGAAGAAGGCCACGGTCCTTCCAAGCGGACCCTCGGCGGAGGCCTCCTCCACGCGCGCCGCCACGTCGTCAAAGACCTCGGCCGCCTCGTCCTCGCGGCCAAAGAGGGCGCCCATGAGACGGACCCACTCGAGGCGACCGAGCATGTCCCCCTCGCGGCTGGACTGCTCCATGAGGACGGTCACGCCCAGCTCCTCGAGCTTGGCGCGGACCTCGGGCACGTGGTCGATGTTGGTGTTCTCGATGGCGAGCGGGCAGCCCGCGGCCGAGATGAGCTCGTAGTCCGGCGCGCGGTAGATGCCGCCGTAGGAGATCTCGCCGCTCTCCAGGCGCTCCGCGAACGCCTGGGTGGGGGAGTCCTCGGGACGCACGGACGACACGCCGATCGCATCGAGCGCGCCGATGGCGTCAACGAGGCAGATCATGCCGGTGGAGGCAAGGTAGACGTTCTCGAGTGGCCGCTGGGCCACGGCGACGTCCCCGGGGAGGCCGCCTGGCGCCTCGGCCCCCTCGGGCGCGATGAGGAGGCGATCGCCGCTGGCGAGGGTCGCGAGCCGGTAGCCGCCCTCGTAGGCGTCAAGCGAGAACTGCGTGGCACGGGAGAGGGGCACGGGCGTCGGCTCGCCGAGCGCGGCGAGGCCGAGCTCGCCGTCATCCCTCTCGCCCGTCGGCGAGCATCCGGGGAGGGCGAGCGAGGCGGTGGCGAGAAGCGCGAGTCCAACCGCGCCCCTGCGCGAGATGGAACAGGCTGCCATACGAGACTCCGTTCACGGTGAGGGCGACTCACCCATGATACGTAAAAAGGGGACGGGTTATTTCTCTCGGGGATTTCGGGACAGGCCCCGGGGCCCGTCCCGGAATCCCCGAGAGAAATAACCCGTCCCCTTTTTATAGACTTGTCTGGAAAGCTGACGGCGGGAGGGTGCCATGCGTGTCGAGAGGATCGTGCTGCCCGGGTCCGGCTACGGGGCGAAGGCCGCCACGCTCACGGCCTACGTGCAGGACAACATAGAGGACCAGGCCGCGCGCCGGAGACCGGCCGCGCTGATCTGCCCGGGCGGCGGCTACGCGTTTTGCTCCGACCGCGAGGGCGAGCCGATCGCCTTGGCGCTCCTTGCCCGCGGCTATCAGGCCTTCGTCCTCGACTACACGGTGGTCGACGCCGCCGAGGCGGCGCCGCTTTTGCCCGCGCCGCAGACGGACCTCGCCCGCGCGCTGGCGCTCGTGCGCTCTCGTGCCGACGGCTGGCACGTGGACGAGGCGCGCATCGGGCTCGTCGGCTGCTCCGCCGGCGCGCACCTCTGCGCCACCTACACGGCGCTCGCGCGAGACGACGCGTTTCTCGCCCGCGCGGGGGTCTCTGCCGCGGAGGCGCGCGTCGCCTGGCAGGCGCTCTGCTACCCGGTCGTCGACCTCGAGGCCGGCTGGCCGCCGGACCCCGCCTACGCCGCGCGCATCTGCGAGAAGGGCTCGCCCCTGCGGCACGCCCAGGGCCTGGTGAGCGACGCCACGCCGCCCACCTTCCTCTGGCACACGTCGGTGGACGAGACGGTCCCGGTGCGCAACGCCTATCTCCTTGCGGAGGCCCTCGCCGCGCACGGGGTGGACCACGAGTGCCACGTCTTCCACGCGGGCCGCCACGGTCTCTCGCTCGCCACGAAGCAGACCTCGCACTATGCCGGCGACGCCCTGCCCCACCTTGCCCGCTGGCTCGACCTCGCCCTGGAGTGGCTGGACGAGCTCATGGGGGAGAGGTAGCCGTGGGGGAGAGGGGCGCCCCGGAGGCCGCCCGTCCGGCGCGCTTCGTCGCAGCCGCGCTCCTGGCGGCCTGCCTCTACGCGCTCTTCACGCCGTGCTCCAAGGTCCTTCTCGCCGACGTGGCGCCCAACATGATGGCCGCGCTGCTCTACCTTGGCGCGGGCGTGGGCATGGCGGCGCTCGCGGCCGTGCGGGCGGCCGTGCGACGCGGCCCGTCGGACGAGCGGCCCCTCGAGTGTGCTGACGCCCCCTACGTCGTGGCGATGGTGCTGCTGGACGTGGTGGCGCCGATCCTGCTCATGGCGGGCCTCGCGCACGCCGCTCCGGAGAACGTGGCGCTCCTCAACAACTTCGAGATCGTGGCGACGGCGGTGATCGCGTTTCTCGCCTTCCGCGAGCGGGTGGCGCCGCGCACGTGGGCGGGCATCGCGGTCATCACGCTGTCGTGCGCGCTTCTCAGCCTGGAGGGCGCGGGCGCGCTGAGCTTCTCCGCGGGCTCGCTGATGGTGCTCGGCGCGTGCCTTTGCTGGGGCGTGGAGAACAACTGCACGAGCCGGCTCTCCGAGAGGGACCCGGCGCAGGTGGTCGTTGTGAAGGGGCTGGGGTCGGGCGCGGGCGCGCTGGCCGTGGCGCTTCTCGCCGGCGACGCGCCGCCCTCGGCGCCCGACGCGGCCGCCGCCCTGCTCCTGGGCTTCGTGGCCTACGGGCTCTCGATCTTCTTCTACGTGTACGCGCAGCGCGGCCTGGGCGCCGCCCGAACGAGCGCCTACTATGCGGTGAACCCGTTCATCGGCGCGGCGCTCTCGCTCGCGCTGTTCCAGACCATGCCCGGGCCGGCGTTTCTCCTCGCGCTTGCGCTCATGGCGCTCGGCGCCTGGCTCGTGACGCCGCGCGAGGGGGAGGCGTAGGCGGCCCGGCCTCTCCGGGCGCATCCGCAAAAGGGGACGGGTTATTTCTCTCAGGGATTCTGGGACGGGCGCCGCGGCACACTTCGTGGCCTGTCCCGAAATCCCTGAGAGAAATAACCCGTCCCCTTTTCCGACTATAAATGCCAGTGATTGGGTAACAAATCCCCAACCCCCGGAGGGGGACCAACCACTACCGGCAAAGGAGCCGACCATGTCCCTCATCAGCAAGGAGATCTCCGACTTCAGCGTCAAGGCGTACCAGAACGGCGAGTTCCGTACCGTGACCAGGGCGGACGTGCTGGGGAGGTGGAGCCTCTTCCTCTTCTACCCGGCCGACTTCTCGCTCCTGTGCCCGACCGAGCTCGTGGACCTCGAGGAGAGCTACGAGGCCTTCAGGGCGGAGGGCTGCGAGCTCTACTCCGTCAGCTGCGACACCCACTACGTCCACAAGGCGTGGCACGAGGCGTCAGAGCTCGTGGGCAGGGTGACCTATCCCATGCTCGCCGACCCGGCGCACGTGCTCGCGCGCGACTTCGAGGTCCTCAACGAGCCGGCCGGCATCGCCGACCGCGGCGCCTTCATCGTGGACCCCGAGGGCAGGATCCAGGTCTACGAGGTCACCGCAGGCGGCATCGGCCGCAACGCGGAGGAGCTCCTGCGGCTCCTCCAGGCGGCCAAGTTCGTGGCGGAGCACGGCGACCAGGTCTGCCCCGCCCGCTGGCGTCCCGGCGCCAAGGCGCTCGGGCGATAGGGGGCGACGGGGGTGGAGCGGGCGTCGGCCCCTCCACCCCCGTCTCGCGCCCGGCGCGGGAGGCTACAGCCTGGGCTTCGGCTGTCGGGTGAGGTCCCGGCCGAGGCGCCCGAGTCGCGAGACGTCCGTCGTGGCCTGGCCCTCGTTCCACCGCTGTCGCGTCTCGTGCATGGGGTCGGCCTCGTCGGCCCAGAGCCGCTCGGCAACCGGCGCCCAGGCTGCCGCGGCCGCCTCGGTCTTCTCGCGCAGCTGCTCGGGCGTCTCCTGCTCCACGAGGTCCGTCGAGTGGGCGCCCGTCTGCGCCACCATGAGCGGCAGGTCGTCGGGGTTCTCGAGCATGGGGCAGGGACGAAGGTGGTTGGTGTTGAACGGCTGGCCCTCGTAGTACTTCATGAAGAGCGGGGAGCGCAGCGCGTCGAGCAGGCTCACGTCGTGGATGTTGGCGTTGGAGTAGTGGATGAAGACGCACGGCTCCACGTCGCCCGCGGCGTTGATGTGCAGGTAGCGCCGCCCGCCGGCGATGCAGCCGCCCACGAACTCGCCGTCGTTCTGGAAGTCCATCGTGAAGAGCGGCTTCTTGTCGCGCATCTTGCGCACGAAGCGGTACATCCGCTCGCGCTGCTCGGGCGTGGGCATGAGGTCCGCGGAGGCGGCGCGACCCACGGGCATGAAGTGGAAGTACCAGCAGAAGAGCGCGCCCTTCTCGATCATCCAGTCCATGTTCTCCTCGGTGGCGATGGCGTCGGCGTTGGCGCGCGTCCAGCACGCCGAGATGCCGAAGGGCAGCCCGTGCTCGCGCAGGAGGTCCATCGCGCGCTCGATCTTGGCGTAGGTGCCGTCGCCGCGCCGGGCGTCGGTGGTGTGCTCGTTGCCCTCGGCGGAGATGGCGGGCACGAAGTTGGCAACGCGGATCATGTCCTGGCAGAAGGCCTCGTCGATGAGGGTGGCGTTGGTGAAGCAGAGGAAGGCGCAGTCGGGGTACCTCTCGCAGATGCGGATGAGGTCGTCCTTGCGCACGAGCGGCTCGCCGCCCGTGTAGATGTAGATGTGGCAGCCCAGCTTGCGGCCCTGGTCGATGATCGAGCAGATGTCCTCGTAGGAGAGGTTGAGCGCATGGCCGTACTCCGCCGCCCAGCAGCCGGTGCAGCGCAGGTTGCAGGCGCTCGTGGGGTCCAGGAGGATCGCCCACGGGATGTTGCACTCGTACTTCTCGCGCGCCTTCTCCTGGACGGGCCAGGCGAGGATGTTGGCGTCCACGATGAGGGCCTTGAGCAGGCGCGTCCGCACCTCGGGGTTGAGCCGGAACGCCTTGAGGATGAGCTCGTACCAGTTGCTGCGCCCGTCGATGGCGTTCCTGAAGGCCGCCCGCTGCGTGGGGAAGACGTCCTTGGGCGTGTAGCGGTCGATCGTGTCCATGATCTTGGGGATGCGGGCCTCCGGGTCCTCGTCCACGTAGTCGATGAGCTTGTAGAGCGCCGCGCGCTCCGCCGTCTGGGTAAGCGACATCCTTGGTCCTTCCGACGCGATCCCTACGGTTTCTGGAACCGAACGGTGCTGTTTATACCCATCTAGGAATAAACCCACAACTGTGGAATACTAGGTATGTCTCTTCCATGAAGGGGAGCGAGTTGGCCACTATTCCACAGAGGGGCGGACAATGGGGGATTGCTCACGGGACGAGAAGAACGGTCGGGCCGTGGACCGGCGCGTGCGCCGGAGCCGCCGAGCCATGATGGGCGCCTTCGACCGGCTGATCATGACGACGCCCTTCGAGCAGATCTCCGTGAGCGCCGTGGCGCGCGAGGCGGACGTCGACAGGAAGACCGTCTACCAGCACTTCGGCGGCGTCGACGGGATCCTCGACGCCGTCGTCGAGGAGGCGGTGTCGGAGCTGCTCGACGAGGTGGAGGAGACGATGCGCGGGCGCGTGGGGGCGGGCGAGGACGTCCGCCCGCTGTCCGCCTTCTTCGACGCGCTCTCCGTGCACCTGGGCAAGAACGCCGCGCTCCGGCAGCGCTACTGCGAGCACGTGCCGACCGAGCTGCTCTTCGACCGCCTCGCGCGCCCGCTCGCCCGCCAGATCGCGGCGCGCGGCCTCGTGCGCGACGAGCTCTCGGACACGGAGCTGGAGATGCTGCTCGCGTTCGGCGTCGGAGGTCTGCTCTCGCTGTATCGCTGGTGGTTGCTGTCGGACCGCAGCGTCCCGCTCGAAGAGGTGACGCGCCGTGCCGGCGCCCTCCTCGAGGCCGGCGTGTGACGGCCCCCGCCCAGCCGCTCTGACGGGCGCCGGGGCTGACGCCCCCCATCTCACCCAGATAGAGCCAGCCGACGTATTACGCCCCGGGAGGGGAGAAGAACGTCGGCTGGCTCTGTCTGGGCGAACGTGGCGGGGATGGCGCGGGGGCGGCGCCGCGCCGGCGCCCCCGTCACGCCGTGAGTCGCTCGCGCAGCCAGCCGGCGAGCACGAGGGCGTGGTTGCAGCGCTCGTCGCGGGCCGCGTAGAGCAGCGTGACCGGCCCGCGAGCGAGCAGGGCGCGGCATCTCTCGGAGAAGTCGGACGCGGCCTCGCTCGCGTCGAGCTCGGCGCGGTAGCGCGCGGAGAACTCCTCGAAGCGGCTCGGGTCGTGCCCGAACCACCTGCGGAGCCCCGTCGAGGGGGCGACGCCCCTCTCCCACGCGTCGAGCGCCGCCGCCTCGCGGCGCAGCCCGCGCGGCCAGAGCCGGTCAACGAGCACGCGCGCCCCGTCGCCTGCCTCCGGGCCGCCGTAGACGCGCCTGCACCTCAGCTCGAACATGTCCTGCCCCTCCCTTGCTCGGTCGATTGATGAAGGGGGCGGAGTGGTGGGAGCCCCGCCCCCCCTCACAGGGCTAGAGGTCCTCCTCCGGCGTGGAGATCGGGGAGATCCCGAAGTGCTCGACCAGGTAGGCGAGCACGTTGGGCGAGACGAAGGCGGGCAGCGTGGGCCCGAGCTTGATGTTTCTGATGCCCAGGTAGAGCAGGGTGAGAAGGACGCACACGGCCTTCTGCTCGTACCAGGAGAGGATGATGGTGAGCGGCAGCTCGTTGACGTCGCACCCGAAGGCGTCGGCCAGCGCCAAGGCCACGGTCACGGCGCTGAAGGCATCGTTGCACTGCCCCATGTCCATGAGGCGCGGCAGCCCGGCGACCGTGCCGAGGTCGAGGTCGTTGAAGCGGTACTTGCCGCAGGCGAGCGTGAGCACCACGCTGTCGGCGGGGGTCCGCTCCACGAGCTCGGTGTAGTAGTTGCGCCCCGGCTTGGCGCCGTCGCATCCGCCCACGAGGTAGAAGCGGCTGATCTGGCCGGACCTCACCGCGTCGACCACCTTGTCCGCCACGGAGAGCACCGCGCCGTGCCCGAAGCCCGTGGTGAGCGTGGTGCCGCCGTTGATGCCGGTCATCTGCACGTCCTCGGGGTACCCACCGAGCTCGAGCGCCCGCTCGATGACCGGCGAGAAGTCCTTGTCCTCGCCGACGTGCACGAGCCCGGGGTAGGAGACCACCTCGGTGGTGAAGACGCGGTCGGCGTAGCTCGGGCGGGGCGGCATGAGGCAGTTGGTGGTGAAGAGGACGGCGCCCGGGATGCCGTCGAACTCCCGCTGCTGGTTCTGCCACGCGGTTCCGAAGTTGCCCTTGAGGTGGGGGTACTTCCTGAGCTCGGGGTAGCCGTGGGCGGGCAGCATCTCGCCGTGGGTGTAGACGGAGACGCCGGTGCCCGCGGTCTGCTCCAGGAGGGCGTGCAGGTCAAAGAGGTCGTGTCCGGAGACCACGATGAAGGGGCCGCGCTCGATGCGCATCGAGACCTCGGTGGGCTCGGGGACGCCATACGTCTGCGTGTTGGCGCGGTCGAGGAGCTCCATGCACGCGTAGTTCTTCTCGCCGACCTCGAGCACGAGGGGCAGCAGTTCGTCCTGGCCGATCTGCTCGCCGAGCGAGCGCAGCGCCCTGAGGAAGAAGCGGTCGAGCTCGTCGCTCGTGTATCCGAGCACCATGGCGTGGTAGGCATAGGCGGCCATGCCGCGAAGGCCGAAGAGCACGAGCGACTTGAGCGAGCGCACGTCCTCGTCGGGGTCGTTCCAGATGAGGTCGAGGTCGTATTCACCCGCGTCGCAGGCGGCGGAGAGGGCCTCGCGCGCGCCGCGCACCCGCGCCGTGAGCTCGCGCACCGTCTGGGCGTTGAAGTTCACGTTGGTGACGGTGGTGAAGAGCCCCTCGAGGACGAGCCTCGAGACCCCGGCGGGGGCATCCCCCTCACCCGCGACGCGCGCGAGGCCCACGAGCGCCCCCGTGAGCTCGTCCTGCAGGCGGGCGACGTCGGCGGGCTTGCCGCACACGCCTGCCCTCCCGGTGCACCCGCTGCAGCCCGCGGTCTGCTCGCACTGGAAGCAGAACATCTCGTTTCCTGTCGTAGCCATCTGGGCCTCCTTGCCCTCGGGACGGCCGTCCGGCGGACGGCCTCTTCCTGACAAGGTTTACCGCTCGCGTGGGGAGGCGTATGTTGTTTCTACAACATAGAGGGAGGCTCCCATGGACTACACCGCGCTTTCACACTCCGCGCTCTTCGAGGGCGTGGACCCTGGGGACATAGAGGGGATGCTCCCCTGCCTGGATGCGCGCGAGCTGAGGCTGGGGCGAGGGGAGCGCGTCTATCGCGCGGGGGACGTGGTCACGCGCCTGGGGGTCGTGCTCGAGGGCAGCGTGAACGTCGAGGCGAACTACTACTGGGGCGAGCGGGCCATCTTCGCGCACCTCGGCCCCGGGCAGATATTCGCCGAGGCGTACTCGGCGATCCCGGGCGGAGAGACCCTGGTTGACATCGTGGCCGCCGAGGACGCGACGGTCCTGTTGCTGCGGACCTCGTCCCTGCTCACGACCTGCGAGCGCGCCTGCCCCCGACATCACCGCGTCATCGGCAACCTCCTGCGCGTCTCCGCCGAGAAGAACGTCGCGCTCTCGCGGCGCATGATGCACATCGCCCCGCGCACCATCAGGGAGCGCGTCCTCTCCTATCTCTCCGAGCAGGCGGTCGAGCGCGGGTCGCGCTCCTTCGTCATCCCGTTCTCCCGCCAGGAGCTCGCGAACTACCTCGGGGTGGACCGAAGCGCCCTCTCCGCCGAGCTCTCGCGCATGCAGCGCGACGGGCTCATCGTGACCCGCAGGAGCCACTTCGAGCTTCTCGCGGGCCCGGACGGGCGCCGGGGCTGATGCTCCCCGTTTCGCCCAGACAGAGCCAGCCGACGCTTTATGCCCCGGGAGGGGAGAAGAACGTCTGCTGGCTCTGTCTGGGCGAGCGTGACGGGGATGGCGCGGGGGCGGTGCCGCCCCCGTCACGCTACTTCACGGTGAGGACCGGCACGTCGACGGAGCGCAGGACGCCAAAGCTCACGCTGCCGATCATGCCGCGCAGGGCGCCGAGGCCGCGCCGTCCCATGACCACGAGGTCGATGTCGTGGCTCTTCACGTACTCCGCGATGCCCTCGACGGGGGAGTTGGAGATGACCACGTCCGCCACGACCTTGCACTCGGCGCCGTCGAGCGACTGGTCGATGATCTCCTGGGCGTCCGCGCAGGCGTTCTTGACGACGGAGTCCATGAGCCGCTCGTAGGTCGCCGGGTCCGCGATGGCGTAGGGGGTGCCGATCCCGCCGTCCCCGAGCAGCGTGGGATTGGGCAGGGCCGCCGAGGCGATGACGGTCAGCACGCTCACCCGCGCCTCCGGGTAGGGCCCCGCCAGGCCGAGCGCGATGTGCAGGGCGCTCTTGGCGTGCTCGGACTCGTCATAGGGGACCAGGATGTTTCTGAAGTACATGGTTACCTCCCTCGTGACGTAGCGTTACGCTTGAGGTGGTTATACCCCCTCGGTACGCGGCCGGCCGAGGCCTCGGCGAGCGAGGGGGAGAAGCCCGCAGGCGTGAGGTCTGCGAGGCCGCGGAGGTCGGAGGCATGCGATGCGCGTGACGGTGCTGATGGAGAACTCGACGCCCTCAAGCCGCCTGCGGGCGCGCCACGGCCTCTCGCTCTGGCTCGAGCTCGCGGACGGTCGGCGCGCGCTCTTTGACATGGGGCCGGACGACGGGTTTCTCGCCAACGCCCGCGCGCTCGGCGTGGACGTGACCGGGGCCGACCTCGCGGTGGTGAGCCATGGCCACTACGACCACGGCGGCGGGCTCGGGGCGTTTCTCGGGGCATGCTCGGCGGCGGGGCGTAAGGTACCGGTCTTCGTGCGCGAGCACGCCTTCGAGGAGCACGCGTCGGGGACGCCGGGGCGCCATCATGCCATCGGGCTCGACCCCGCCCTTGCGGCGGACCCGCGCGTGCGCACGGTGGGGGAGCGCCACGCCCTGGGCGGCGGCCTCACGCTGTTCACCACGCGGCTGCGCTCCCACCCCGCCGCGCGCTCGAACGCCCGCCTCATGGAGCGCCGCGCCGGTGCGCTCGAGCCCGACCGGTTCCTGCACGAGCAGAGCCTGCTGGTCGAGGAGGAGGGGCGCCGCACGCTGGTCTCGGGCTGCTCGCACGGGGGCATCCTGAACCTCATGGACGAGGCGGAGGCAATCGCCGGAGCGCCGCTCGACGCGGTCGTCGCGGGCTTCCACCTCATGGACCCGAGCGGCGGCACCGTCGAGGACGAGGCCCTCACGCGCGCGCTCGCGGCGGAGCTCGCCGCGAGCGGGGCGAGCTACCTCACGTTCCACTGCACCGGCACCGACGCCTTCGCCATCCTGCGAGACGGGCTCGGCGGGCGGGTGCGCTACCTTCATGTGGGGAGCCGGGCGGAGCTGTGAGGCGCCGCGCCGCGCGTGGCGGGAGGGGCTACGCCGTGTGGCGCAGGCCCTCGAACTTCTCCTCGTCGGTCATTTTCGCCTTGCCGTCGAGGGCCTCGATCGAGCGCTCGACCGTGGCGATGAGGCGGTCGGTCTCCTCGTGCTCGGCGCGAAGCGCCTCGAGCTGCTGGGCGAGCGCGGCGCGGCGCGCCTCGCGGTTGCCCTTGAGCAGGGGGGCGATGTCGGAGAGCGGCGCGCCCATGCGGCGGAACAGCAGGATCTCCTGCAGGCGGTCGACGTCCTTGGGCCCGTAGTGGCGGTACCTGCTGTGCGCGTCGCGCGACGGGTGGAGCAGGCCGAGCTGGTCGTAGTGGCGCAGGGTGAATACCGTGACCCCGGCGAGGTCCGCGAGCTCGCCGACGGTGTAGCCTTGTGCGTTCATGAGGGTCTCCTTTCCTGTGACCTCAGGGTAGACGGCGACGCAACGTCGGCGTCAAGCGAGAAGAACCTGCGAGTTTCGCGTCGCCGGCGCCGCTATACTCGTCTCAGTGAACCGGACGGGAGGCCCCATGTCACAGACCCTCATCAGGATCGCCGCGATCCTGCTCGCGGCGGCGGTCATATCGCTTATCGTGTCCTTCGTGGTGAACGTCGTCCTCGGCGCCCTGAGCCTGCTGCCGATCGTGCTCGTGGGGCTCGCGGTGCTGTTCTTCGCGAAGGGCGGCAAGGTCCGCATCGAGTTCCCGGACAGGCGCCTGCCCGGGAAGCGCGACTAGGCGTCCCATGGCGACGCCCGAGTTCATCCTGCGCCTGCGGGAGAAGATCGGCCACGACCTGCTGTGGCTCGTCGGCGTGACCGCCTACGTCGAGGATGCCGACGGCCGCGTCCTCCTGGGCCGCCGGGCCGACACGGGGGAGTGGGCGCTCGTCTACGGCATCAACGAGCCGGGCGAGGAGCCGGCGGACACCGTCGTGCGCGAGGTCGCCGAGGAGACCGGGGTGGACGCAGATCCGCTCGAGCTCGTGAGCGTGCGCGCGGCCGACCACGTCACCACCTACGCCAACGGCGACAGGACGCAGTACCTGGACCTCACGTTCACCTGCCGCGTCACCCCGGGCGGCAGCTCCGAGCCGCGCGTGGCCGACGACGAGAGCCTGGAGGTGGGGTGGTTCGCCACGGACGCGCTTCCGGAGCCGCTCGCCGCCTCGACGGCGGAGCGCATGGCCGTCGTCGCCGGGTTCCGCCGGCGCCGCGCCGCCGGCGACTCCCATGCCCTCTTCTTCCGCTCCTGAAGAAGACGACCCCGACACCTCTGTCAGGAACCCAGGGGGTTGTAGCGAGAACCGAGAGCGGCCTGCCCCGGCATCCCGAAGAGAAGTTCCGCGCAGCGCACTTCTCGAAGGGATGCCGGGGCAGGCCGACCCGTGCGAGGTCCTTCTCGCTACTCGAGCTCGAAGGCCCCGGTGTAGAGCTGGTAGTAGGTCCCCTTCTTGGCGATGAGCTCGTCGTGCGTGCCGCGCTCGATGATGCGGCCGTGGTCGAGCACGATGATGACGTCGGAGTTGCGCACGGTGGAGAGCCGGTGCGCGATGACGAACGTGGTGCGCCCGGTCATGAGCGCGTCCATGCCGCGCTGGACGATGGCCTCGGTGCGCGTGTCGATCGAGCTCGTGGCCTCGTCGAGCACCATGACCGGCGGGTCCGCGACCGCGGCGCGCGCGATGGAGAGGAGCTGCCGCTGGCCCTGCGAGAGGTTGGTGCCGTTGTCCGTGAGCATGGTCTCGTAGCCGTCCGGCAGGCGCCTTACGAAGTCGTCGGCCCCGGCCAGGCGCGCGGCGGCGATGCACTCCTCGTCGGTGGCGTCGAGCCGGCCGTAGCGGATGTTGTCCATGACGGTGCCCGTGAAGAGGTTCACGTCCTGGAGCACCACGCCGAGCGAGCGCCTGAGGTCCGGCTTCTTGATCTTGTTGATGTTGATCCCGTCGTAGCGGATCTTGCCGTCCTCGATGTCGTAGAAGCGGTTGAGGAGGTTGGTGATCGTGGTCTTTCCCGCGCCCGTGGCGCCGACGAAGGCGACCTTCTGGCCGGGCTTGGCGTAGAGCGAGACGTCATGCAGGACCGTGTGGCCCGGCTCGTAGGCAAAGTCGACGCCGAAGAGGCGCACGTCGCCCGCGAGCGGGGTGTAGGTGACGGTGCCGTCGGCCTGGTGCGGGTGCTTCCACGCCCACTGGCCGGCCCAGTGCCCGTCGCGGCGCTGGCACTCGCGCACGGTGCCGTCCTGGTCGATCGTGCAGGCCATGAGCTCGACGTAGCCCTCGTCCTGCTCGGGCTCCTCGTCGATGAGCTCGAAGATGCGCTCGGCGCCCGCGAGGCCCATGACCACGGAGTTCACCTGGTTGGATATCTGGCCGATCTGGTTGGCGAACTGCTTGGTCATGTTGAGGAAGGGCACGCCCACGGCGATGGTGAGCGGCAGCCCCGAGATGGCGGGGTTGGGGATGCCGAGCACCAGGAAGACGCCGATGGCCACGGCGACGATCACGTAGAGCAGGTTGCCGGCGTTCATGAGGATGGGCATGAGCGTGTTGGCGTAGGAGTTGGCCGTGCAGGCGGCGTCCTGGTACTCGTCGTTGAGCTCGTCGAACGCGCGCTCGATCTGGCGCTCGTGGGAGAACACCTTGACGACCTTCTCGCCGTTCATGACCTCCTCGACGAGGCCCTCCACGGCCGCCACGGCACGCTGCGTGCGCAGGAAGTTCCTCGCCGAGCGGCTCGCGAGCGTCTTGCCGAGAAGCGCCATGATGACCGCGCCGCCCACCACGACGAGCGTGAGCGGCAGGCTGTACCAGAGCATGATGCAGCCGACGGAGCAGAGCATGAGCATCGTGAGGAAGAGCTGGGGAAGCGACTGGGCGATCATCTGGCGCATGGCGTCGATGTCGTTGGTGTAGTAGCTCATGACGTCGCCGTGCTGGTGCGTGTCGAAGTACCTGATCGGCAGGTCCTGCATGTGGTCGAACATGAGGCAGCGGAACTTCTTGAGCGAGCCCTGGGTGATGATGGCCATGCACTGCTGCCACACGGCGTTGCAGATGAGGCTCGCAAAGTAGAGCGCGGCGAGGATGGCGGCGTTGGTGAAGATCTGCGGCTGCGCCGTGGCCCAGTCGCCGGACTCCCAGGTCTGCCCCACGACGGTGAGCGCCCGCTCCATGAAGACGTTCGGCATCGCCTGGACGACGCACTGGACGAGGATGCAGCACGCGACGGCCGGCAGCATGACCGGGTAGAAGCCGCGCAGCATCCTGAGGACCCTGAGGGCGGTCCTGCCCATGGACTTGGGGGCCCGCCCGCGGTGCATGTTCCTACTCATCGGCGCTCACCTCCAGCTCGCCGAGCTCGCGCTCGTCGTGGCTCTGCTTGTTCTGGGAGAGGTAGACCTCCCGGTAGATAGCGTTCCGGCGCAGGAGCTCCTCGTGGGTGCCGATGTCGTCGATGGTGCCGGAGTCCATGACCACGATGCGGTCGGCGTCCTCGACGCTCGAGGTGCGCTGGGCGATGATGATCTTGGTGGTCTCGGGCAGGTAGTTGCGGAACCCCTCGCGGATGAGCCGGTCGGTCTTGGTGTCGACGGCCGAGGTGGAGTCGTCGAGGATGAGGATCTTGGGGCGCTTGAGGAGTGCGCGCGCGATGCACAGGCGCTGCTTCTGGCCGCCCGAGACGTTGGTGCCGCCCTGCTCGATGTAGGTGTCGTACTTGTTGGGGAAGGTCTGGACGAACTCGTCCGCCTGGGCGAGGCGCGCCGCCTCGAGGACTTCCTCGTCGGTGGCGTGCTCGTTGCCCCAGCGCAGGTTCTCGGCGATGGTGCCCGAGAAGAGCACGTTCTTCTGGAGCACCATGGCGACGGCGTCGCGCAGCGTTTCGAGGTCGTAGTCGCGCACGTCGCGCCCGCCCACGCGGACGGACCCCTCCGTGACGTCATAGAGGCGCGGGATGAGCTGGACGAGGGTCGACTTGGCGGAGCCCGTCGACCCGATGACGCCGACGACCTCGCCGCTCCTGATGTGGAGGTCGATGTTGCGAAGGGCCTCGTGGTCCTTGTCGCCGCGATAGGAGAACCCGACGCTGTCGAAGTCGATCGATCCGTCGGCGACCTCGGTCACGGGGTCGGCGGGCTGGTCGATGGTGGTCTTGGCGTCGAGGACCTCGTAGATGCGTCGCGCGTTCTCCTCGCTCATGACGACCTGGGCGAAGATCATCGACAGCATCATGAGCTGCATGAGCATCATGAAGCCGTAGGTGATGAGCGACGAGAACTGCCCAACGTCGAGCAGCTCGCCGCGCGTGGAGACGATGGCGAAGGAGCCGGCGTAGATCACGAAGACCATGACCGTGTAGATGCAGAAGTTCATGATCGGCGCGTTGAGGGCGAGGATGCGCTCCGCGTAGGTGAAGTCGTTCTGGACCTCGGTCGCGGCGCGGTCGTACTTCTCCTTCTCGTAGTCCTCGCGGACGTAGGACTTGACCACGCGGATGCCGGCGAGGTTCTCCTCGGCGCGCTCGTTCAGGGCGTCGTACTTGCGGAAGATGCGCCGGAACACGGGCACGACCTTGCGGATCACGGTGAGCAGGGCGACCGCCAGCACCGGGATGATGACCACGAAGACGAGGGCGAGCCACCCGGCCATGCTGTAGGCCGCGATGAACGCGAGCACGAGCATGAACGGCGAGCGGATGGCGGTGCGGATGAGCATCATGTAGGCCATCTGGACGTTCATGACGTCGGTGGTGATGCGCGTCACGAGCGACGAGCTCGAGAAGCGGTCGATCACGGCAAACGAGAAGGTCTGGATGTTGTAGAACATGTCCTTGCGGAGGTTCTTCGCAAAGCCGGTCGAGGCCTTCGCGCACGTGAGGCCGGCCGCGGCGCCGAAGGCGAGCGAGACGAGCGCCATGAGCGCGAGCACGCCTCCCGTGGAGAGGATCTGGCTCAGGTCGGCGCCGGACTTGATGGCGTCGATGAGGTCGGCCGTGTAGAGCGGGATCATGACCTCGAAGACGACCTCCCCGAGGACGAGCAGCGGCGTGACGACGGCCGCGGTCTTGTACTCGCGCACGCTCTCGGTGAGCTTGCGGCCCACCGTCGCGTAGTTCACGTGCGCGGCGGTCTTGACGAACTCCTGGTCCATGACGGGCTTCTTCGGCAGCAGGCTCATCGGTCGTCACCCCTCTTCTCGGCCTCGATCTGCATCCAGCGGGCGGCCACGCGGTCGAGCGTACTGGCGAGCTGCGCGGTCTCCTCGGGGGAGAGGCAGTCGAAGGCGAGCCTCTCGAACTCCTCGCGCGTGCGCAGCACCTCGCGCGCCCGCTCCGTCCCCGGCCCGGTGAGCGTCACCGTGAGCTGGCGGCGGTCGGTCTCCGAGCGCTCTCGCTCGACGAGGCCCTCCGCCTCGAGCTTGGCGATGACCTCGGAGAGCGAGGCGGACGTGATGCACGACGCCTCTTGGAGGTCGCGCTGCGTCATCCTTCCCTCGTGGGCGAGAAGCTGCACGAGGATGTGCTGCTTCCCGTTCCTGCCGCCCCAGTGCACGTGGAGGTAGTAGCCAAAGTACCCGAGGTTGCGCATGATGCGCAGTGCCTCGCTCTCCGGCCGCTCGTCGTCCCCCTTCTCACACACGGCAGCCTCCTTCCTTCCCGAATCTGAAAACGTTCCAGACCACACTCTGAGACCCTCGCGCGGGGAAGTCAAGGTACCATGCGAAAAACCTCACGGTACCGAGCGATGCGACCCAACGTCGCATCAGATATCAGGACGGTCGCAGCGAGAACCGAAGACGGCCGGCCCCGGCATCCCGAGGAGAAGCTCCGCGCAGCGCGCTTCTCGAGGGATGCCGGGGCCGGCCGACCCGTGCGAGGTCCTTCTCGCTACTCGAGCTCGAAGGCTCCGGTGTAGAGCTGGTAGTACGTGCCCCTCTTGGCGATGAGCTCGTCGTGGCTGCCGCGCTCGATGATGCGGCCGTGGTCCAGGACGATGATCGCGTCGGAGTTCTGCACCGTCGAGAGGCGGTGCGCGATGACGAACGTCGTGCGCCCGGTCATGAGCGCGTCCATGCCGCGCTGGACGATGGCCTCGGTGTGCGTGTCGATGGAGGACGTGGCCTCGTCGAGGATCATGACGGGCGGGTCCGCCACGGCGCAGCGGGCGATGGAGAGGAGCTGCCGCTGGCCCTGGGACAGGTTGGAGCCGTTGTCCGTGAGCATCGTGTTGTAGCCGTCCGGAAGGCGCTTGATGAAGCCGTCGGCGCCCACGAGGCGCGCCGCGGCCATGCACTCCTCGTCGGTGGCGTCGAGCCGTCCGAAGCGGATGTTGTCCATGACGGTGCCCGTGAAGAGGTTCACGTCCTGGAGCACCACGCCCAGGGAACGGCGCAGGTCGCTCTTCTTGATCTTGTTGATGTTGATCCCGTCGTAGCGGATCTTGCCGTCCTCGATGTCGTAGAAGCGGTTGATGAGGTTCGTGATCGTGGTCTTGCCCGCTCCGGTGGCGCCGACGAAGGCGACCTTCTGGCCGGGCTTCGCCCACACGCTCACGTCGTGCAGGACGGTGTGGCCCTTGCGGTAGGCGAAGTCGACGTCGAAGAGGCGCACGTCGCCCGCGAGCGGGGTGTAGGTGAGCGACCCGTCGCCGTGCGGGTGGCGCCACGCCCACTGGCCGGCCCAGTTCTCGGAGCGGCGGTCGCACTCGGTGACGTTGCCCTCGCGGTCGATGGTGCAGGCCACGAGCTCCACGTAGCCCTCGTCCTGCTCCACGGGCTCGTCCATGAGCTCGAAGATGCGCTCGGCGCCCGCGAGGCCCATGACCACGGAGTTGATCTGCTGGGAGATCTGGCCGATCTGGCCGGCGAACTGCTTGGTCATGTTGAGGAACGGCACCGTGACGGCAATCGAGAAGGGCAGGCCCGAGATGGAGAGGTTGGGCACCCCGGTCTCGATGAACACGCCGCCCACGAGCGCCACGATGACGTAGATCAGGTTGCCGAGGTTCATGAGGATGGGGCCGAGCGTGTTGGTGTACATGTTGGCGGCGCGGCTCGCCTCGAAGAGCCTGCGGTTGAGCACGTCGAAGTCGTCCTGTGCGGCGTCCTCGTGGCAGAAGACCTTGACCACGCGCTGGCCGTTCATGACCTCCTCGACGTGGCCCTCCACGACGCCGATCTCCTTCTGCTGCGCCACGAAGTTGCGCGCGGAGCGAGAGCCCAGCACCTTGGTCATGTACGACATGAACAGGACGCCCGCCACGATGACTGCGGCCATCCACACGCTGTAGTAGATCATCACCGAGAAGACCGAGATGAGGGTGACGAAGGTGAGCGTGATGTTGGGCAGCGACTGGCCGATCATCTGGCGCAGGGCGTCGATGTCGTTGGTGTAGTGGCTCATGATGTCGCCGCGCTGGTGCTGGTCGAAGTAGCTGATCGGCAGGTCCTGCATGTGGCCGAAGAGGCGCTCGCGGAACTTCTCGAGCGAGCCCTGCGTGATGATGGCCATCGCACGGGTCCAGGTGAAGTTGAGCACGAGTGACACCACGTAGATTCCCACGAGCGTGAGCACGAGCGAGCCGATCTGGCCGGCGACGGCCTCCCAGTCGCCGCTCTCCCAGTGGGCGGTCACGATCTCGAGCGTGCGCTGCATGAACGTGGCGGGCAGGGCCGAGAGCACGGCCGAGACCACGATGCACAGGATCACGAGCGGGAGCATCCTGGGATAGAACGAGAAGAGCATCTTGATGAGGCGGCCGAGCGTCTTGCCGCGGCCCCCGCGCTTCCGCGGGCGGGCGACCTGGCGGCCGGCGACGTTCTGGCGCTCCGGCTCGCGCTCGGGCTCGGTGGGCTGGTTGGAGCCGGTCACGTTCTTGAGGATGTTTTCGGCGGAGTTGTTGTTAGCGGCCATCCGTCTCACCTCCCTTCGCGGGCGCGACGTCCGCGGCGGCATCGTCGTCCTTCTCGGCCTCCTGGCTCGTGCGGTTCTGCGCGAGGTAGGTGTCGCGGTAGAACGGGCAGCTCTCGAGCAGCTCCTCGTGCGTGCCGAGGCCGGCCACGTGGCCGTTGTCGAGCACGAGGATGCGGTCGGCGTCCTGCACCGAGCTCACGCGCTGGGCGATGATGATCTTGGTGGCCTCGGGCAGGTAGGACTTGAGGCCCTCGCGGATGAGGGCGTCGGTCTTGGTGTCCACGGCGGAGGTGGAGTCGTCCAGGATCAGCACCTTGGGGTGCTTCAGCAGGGCTCGCGCGATGCACAGGCGCTGCTTCTGGCCGCCGGAGACGTTGGTGCCGCCCTGCTCGATGTAGTAGTCGTACTTCTTGGGCAGCTGCTGGATGAACTCGTCTGCCTGGGCGAGCTTGCAGACCTCGACGAGCTCGTCGTAGGTGGCGTCCGGGTTGCCCCAGCGCAGGTTCTCCTTGATGGTGCCCGAGAAGAGCACGTTCTTCTGCAGGACCACGGCCACGTTGTTGCGCAGGAACTCGAGGTCGTAGTCGCGCACGTCCACGCCGCCCACCTTGACGGACCCCTCGGTGACGTCGTAGAGGCGGCTGATGAGGTTCACGAGCGACGTCTTTGCGGAGCCCGTGCCGCCCATGACGCCGATGGTCTCGCCGCTCTTGATGTGCAGGTCGATCTCCGCGAGGGCGCGGTGCTCGGCCTTCTCGGAGTACTTGAAGGTCACGTTGTCGAAGTCGATCGAGCCGTCGCGCATCTCGGTCTCGGGGTGGGCGGGGTTCTTGATCGTGGGCTCGGTGCGCAGCACCTCGCAGATGCGCTCGGCGCTCTCCTGGGCCATCGTGATCATGGCGAAGACCATCGAGACCATCATGAGGGCCATGAGGATCATGAAGCCGTAGGTGGTGAGCGCCGAGAGCTGGCCGACGTTCAGCAGGCTGCCCTGGCTCGAGATGATGAGGTAGCTGCCGAACTGCAGCGTCACGGCGAAGACGGTGTACACGGCGAAGTTCATCATCGGCGTGTTGAGCGCGAGGATCTTCTCGGCGCGGGTGAAGTCGGCGCAGACGTCCTGGGCGGCGCGGCCGAACTTCTCCTTCTCGTAGTCCTGACGCACGTAGCTCTTGACGTCGCGCATGCCGGTGACGTTCTCCTCGATGGACTCGTTGAGCGCGTCGTACTTGTGGAAGACCGAGCGGAAGATCGGGTGCACGGTGCGCACGACCTTGTAGAGGCCAAAGCCCAGGATCGGCACGATGATCACGAAGACGAGCGCCAGGGGCCCCGCCATGATGAACGCCATGACGATGCCCGCCAGAAGCAGGAACGGGCAGCGGATGGCGGTGCGGATGACCATCATGTAGGCGAGCTGCACGTTGGTGATGTCCGTGGTGAGGCGCGTCACGAGCGAGCTCGACGAGAACTGGTCGATGTTGGCGAAGCTGAAGCGCTGCACCGCGGCAAAGACGTCGTGGCGCAGGTTCATGGCCAGGCCGCAGCTCGCCTGGCTGCAGGTGATGCCCGCGCCGATGCCGAAGGCGAGCGACGCCAGGGCCATCGCCACGAGGATGCCCGCGTAGGGGAGCATCTCGCCCAGGGTGGCCCCCGCCTGGATCGAGTTGATGAGCTGGGCGGTCACGAAGGGGATGGCGACCTCCATCACGACCTCGCCGGAGACGATGATCGGCGTGGCGATCGATGCCCCCTTGAACTCGCGGATGCTCCCCTTGAGGGTGCCTATGACCTTGCGGCCGGTCAGCCCCTGTCCTTCCTTCTTTTTCTTCATATGACTCCTTTCGACACAGAGAGCAATTGTGCGACGCGCCACAGAACATTTCAAGGTACCGTGAGAATATTCGCACGGTACCTTCAAACCGTGCAAAAGTGGCTGTTCCCTTTTTACGGCACGTTCGAAGGGGGGAGGAACTTTTGTACGG
>NZ_JBQXES010000003.1:111141-162617 GCF_052599055.1 Thermophilibacter sp. ZX-H3
GCTTCTGTCCCCCTTTCAAATAACGTGGGAAGGGGGGACGGCAATTTTTCCACGGTCGGCGCCGTTTGTAAGGCGCGCCAAGAGAGAAGCCCCAGCTCGGCGGCAATTGTAAGCTCGCCTCGGCGCGAGCTTACAAACACCCCAGCGTTTGTAAGTCAAATGTAAGCCGCCGTCAGCCCCCCGTAAGAGATGGCCGATCAGAGCGGGGAGAAGAACGCGCCGCCCTAGGATGCACTTGACACGGCCGGGGTCGGGGACCCCAGGCCCACATCCTTGGGAAGGAGAACCATGTCTGATATCTCTCGTCGTCAGTTCCTCGGCCTCTCGGGCGCCGTCGCCGCCGTGGCCGGTCTCGGCCTCGTCGGCTGCGGTGGGTCCGGTGACGCCGCCCCCGAGGGCGACGCCTCCGGCGAGGCCGCGCTCGTCGGCTCCATCTCCTGCTCCGGCGCGACCTCGTTCCAGCCGCTCGTGGAGAAGGCCTCCGACGCCTTCTGCGAGGCCAACCCCGACGTCTCCATCGCCATCTCCGCCGGCGGCTCCGGCCAGGGCCTCTCCCAGATCGCTGAGGGCTCCGTCCAGATCGGCCGCTCTGACGTCTACGCCGAGGAGAAGCTCGAGCCCGAGCAGTGCGAGGGCCTCGTCGACAACCAGGTCTGCATCGTGGGCATGGGCCCGATTGTGAACGCCGAGGTCGACGTCGACGACCTCACGCTCGACCAGCTCAAGGGCATCTTCCTCGGCCAGATCACCGACTGGTCCGAGGTGGGCGGCACCGCCGGCACCATCCAGGTCATCCAGCGCGAGGCCGGCTCCGGCACCCGCGCCACCTTCGAGGCCGCCGTCCTCGGCGGCGAGGTCGCCCCGGACAGCTTCCGCCCGGTCGCCGAGGTCGACTCCTCGGGCACCGTCGTGGAGCAGGTTGCCGCCACCGCCGGCTCCATCTCCTACGTGGCCTTCAACTACATGGAGAACGACGGCGTCAAGGCCCTCACCGTTGACGGCGTCGAGCCCACGCAGGCCAACGTCGAGTCCGGCGACTTCACCATCTGGGCGTACGAGCACATGTACACCCGCGAGGACGAGGACGAGTCCACGGCTGCCGTGACCAAGGCCTTCATCGAGTTCATGATGTCCGAGGACTTCGCGGCCACGGTCGTGGAGGAGGGCTTCATCCCCATGACCGACATGCAGGTCAAGAAGGACGCCGACGGCAACATCACCGCCGCTTAGCACGGATTCTCCCTCCCTTCGGCGGCATCCCCCTGCGGGATGCCGCCGCGCTATGAGAAAGGCTCCTCCATATGGCAAACCTCATGCCCAAGCGGAGGCTCGAGAACATCGGACTGGGGATCACGGGCTTCTGCGTCGCGCTCGTGGCCCTCGTCGTCGTCACGCTGATCTTCATGGTCGCCCAGCAGGGCCTCACCACGTTCTTCGTCGACGGCATCAACCCGATTGACTTCTTCTTCGGCCAGAACTGGATCCCCGAGCAGGAGCGCTACGGCGCCCTCCCGATGATCGTGGGCTCCTTCGCCGTCACGCTGCTCTCGACCGTCTTCGCCCTGCCCGTCGCCATCGGCTCCGCGATCTTCGTCGTCGAGGTGGCCCCCGGCTTCGGCCGCCGCGTCTTCCAGCCGTTCATCGAGCTTCTCGTGGGCATCCCGTCGGTCGTCTACGGCGTGCTCGGCCTCTACGTGATCAACTCGCTCATCAAGGCCGTCTTCGGCGAGGCGGCGCCCACCGGTGCGGGCATCCTCTCCGGCTCGCTCGTGCTCGCCATCATGATCCTGCCGACGATCACCACGCTCTCCATGGACGCGCTGCGCGCCGTGCCCAACCAGTACCGCGAGGGCTCCTACGCCCTCGGCTGCACCCGCTGGCAGACGGTCTGGCACGTGGTCCTCAAGAGCGCCACGCCCTCGCTCATGACGGCCGTCATCCTGGGCATGACCCGCGCCTTCGGCGAGACCCTCGCCGTCCAGATGGTCATCGGCGGCGTGGAGCGCTCCATGCCCACCGGCCTTCTCGACCCGGCCTCAACGCTCACGGCCGCGCTCACCGCCGGCCTCTCCAACGCGACCTCCGGCTCGGTCTACTACCACGCGCTGTGGTCGCTCGGCCTGATCCTTCTGGCCATGTCGCTCGTCTTCATCCTGATCATCCACCTCATCGGCCGGAAGGGGGCGAAGGCCAATGGCTAGCGAGAACAGCCGCGCGCTCTCCCTGGACGCCCACGTCAAGCGCATCAACTCCCAGGACAAGGTCGCGACCGGCGTCCTCACCGTCATCGTGGGCCTGGTCATGCTGCTCGTCGTGGCGATCATCGCCTACATCCTCGTCCGCGGCGCCGGGCGCGCGCTCACGCCGGGGTTCCTCACCAACCCCTACAACGACGACGTGCTCCCCGGCATCGTCTACCAGCTGTGGGACTCGTTCTACCTGCTGCTCGTCACGCTCGTGATCTCGGTCCCCATCTCGCTCGGCGCGGCCATCTTCCTCGTCGAGTACGCGCCGGACAACTGGGTCACCTCGGCGGCCAAGACGGCCATCGAGACGCTCTCCTCGCTGCCCTCGATCGTGGTGGGCATGTTCGGCTCCCTCTTCTTCGTGGTGACGCTCGGCTGGAAGATCTCCATCCTCGCCGGCGCGTGCGCGCTCACGATGTTCAACATCCCCATCCTGGTGCGCACCATCCAGCAGGCGCTCGAGGACGTTCCGCGCAGCCAGCGTGACGCCGCGCTCGCCATGGGGCTCACACGCTGGGAGACCACGATCAACGTCCTTCTCCCCGCCGCCATGCCCGCCATCGTGACCGGCATCGTGCTCTCCGCCGGCCGCGTGTTCGGCGAGGCCGCCGCGCTCATCTTCACCGCGGGCTCCGCCCCGGCGCGCCTGAACTTCGCGAACCCGTTCAACTTCGTGAGCCCCACCTGCCCGTTCAACATCTTCCGCCCGGCCTGCTCGCTCGCCGTCTACATCTGGCGACTCACCTCCGAGCCCACGGCCGGCTCCACGGAGATCGTCTGGGGCACCGCGACGGTCCTTCTCGCCTGCGTGCTCCTGTTCAACCTGCTTGCCCGCCTGCTCGGCAAGCTCCTCTCGAGGAGGCTGACCGCAGAATGACCGACACCATCACCCCGGCAGCCCCGACCGGCGAGAAGAACGTGCCGCTGCTGCGCACCAAGGACGTGACCGTCACCTACGACCTCACGCACGAGGCGCTCCACAAGACCTCGCTCACCTTCGAGGCCGGCCAGGTCACGGCCCTCATCGGCCCCTCGGGCTGCGGCAAGTCCACGTTCCTGCGCTGCCTCAACCTCATGAACCGTGAGATCCCCAAGTGCTCCATCGGCGGCGAGATCTACTATCACGGGCATGACATCAACACGCCCAAGGAGAACCTCTTCGAGCTGCGCAAGTCCATCGGCATGGTCTTCCAGCAGCCCACGCCCTTCCGCAAGTCCATCCGCGAGAACATCCTCTTCGCGCCCAAGAAGCACGGCCGCGTGAGGACCAAGGCCGAGGAGGACGAGCTCGTGGAGACGTCGCTTCGGCAGGCGGCGCTCTGGGACGAGGTCAAGGACAAGCTGCGCCAGTCCGCCCACGCCCTCTCCGGCGGCCAGCAGCAGCGCCTCTGCATCGCGCGCACGCTCGCGATGAAGCCCGACGTGGTCCTCTTCGACGAGCCCTGCTCGGCGCTCGACCCCATCTCCACCTTCGCCATCGAGGAGACCATCCGCGACATCGCCTCGAGCGGCATCTGCGAGATCATCGTCACGCACAACATGGAGCAGGCCACGCGCGTCTCCGACCGCACCGCCTTCTTCTACGTGGGCGACATGGTGGAGACGGGCACCACGCAGCAGATCTTCTCCGATCCGCACGACCAGCGCCTGGTCGACTACCTTACGGGCCGCTTCGGCTGATGGGAGGCATCATGGACACGGATAACACCCAGAACGCCCAGCGCGGCATCGAGGGCGCGGAGACGGCCATCAGCGTCCGCGACTTCAACCTCTGGTACGGCGACTTCCAGGCGCTCAAGGGCGTCAACCTCGAGATTCCCAAGAACCGCGCCACGGCCTTCATCGGCCCCTCCGGCTGCGGCAAGTCCACGCTGCTGCGCACCTTCAACCGCATGTGCGACTTCGTCGAGTCCGTGCGCACCGAGGGCACGATCGAGTTCGGCGGCCAGGACATCTTCCAGATGGACTCCAACGCCCTGCGCGTCTACGTGGGCATGGTTTTCCAGCACCCCAACCCGTTCCCCATGAGCATCCGCGAGAACATCCTCTACGGCCCCAGGCGCCAGCGCCGCATCTCCAAGTCCGAGGGCGACGAGATCTGCGAGCGCTGCCTCACGCGCGCCGCCCTCTGGGACGAGGTCAAGGACGACCTCAACAAGAGCGGCCTGGGCCTATCCGGCGGCCAGCAGCAGCGCCTCTGCATCGCCCGCGCCCTCGCCACCGACCCGGACATCCTGCTCATGGACGAGCCCACCTCCGCCCTCGACCCCATCTCCACGAGCATGGTCGAGCAGCTCATGAGCGAGCTCGCCACCGACCACACCGTGGTCGTCGTCACCCACAACATGCAGCAGGCCGCCCGCGTGGCCGACAAGACCGCCTTCTTCTATCTGGGCGAGCTCATCGAGGAGGGCCCCACGCGCGAGCTCTTCGGCAACCCCAGGGAGCAGCGCACGCAAGAGTATCTCTCAGGGAGGTTCAGCTAATGGTCATCAGCACCCGCACCAAGTTCACCGACCAGCTCAACGAGGTCGAGGTCCTCATCCGCCGCTTCAGCGAGAAGACCGTGGCGGACGTCCGCGCCGCCGGTCTCGCCGTGACGGGGGACAGGGGCGCCGCGGAGGGCGTCATGGAGGGCCGCAAGGCGGAGGACCGCCTGCGCTCCGCGATCGAGAACACCTGTCTCGACATCATGCTGCTCCAGCAGCCGCTCATCGGCGTCGACCTGCGCTTCGTCTCGGGATCCTTCCGCATGGTGAGCGACCTCTCGCACATCGACTCCATGACGCGCGACGCGGTCTTCCTGGCCGAGGACATCCCCGCCAAGGCCGCGAAGAAGCTCGAGAAGGAGTTCACGACGCTCTCCGCCTACGCGGCCAACATGGTTGACAAGGCCGTCGACGCCTTCTGCACCTCCGACGTGGAGAAGGCCCAGCAGGTCATGGAGGCCGACACGGCCGTGAACGACCTCTACGCCGAGGCGGAGGAGAAGCTCGTGGGCCTCATCCGCGACGGCAAGTCCTCCGCCCAGTATCTGCCCGAGCTGCTCATGGTGGCCAAGTACTTCGAGCGCATGGGAGACCTCGCCAAGCGCATCGCCGCCTGGGCTGTCTTCCGCGTGACGGGGGAGCATACCGTCGCCGAGAAGGCGAGCCAGCAGCAGGCTCCCGCGGAGCAGTAGAATCGAGAGTCGAGGACGCGATGGGGAAGGCGGGCAGCGTGGTCTACTACGTCGAGGACGACAAGAACATCCGTGAGCTCACGGTCTATGCGCTGGGCCAGGGCGGCATCGAGGCGCGCGGCTGCGCCGACGACGCCGAGTTCCGCCGCGCCTGCGCCGAGCGCACGCCCGACGCCGTCCTTCTCGACATCATGTTGCCCGACACCGACGGCCTCCAGATTCTGGCGCGCCTGCGCCGGACCCCGGGCCTCTCCCACGTGCCCGTCATGATGCTCACCGCCAAGGACACCGAGCTTGATACCGTGAAGGCGCTCGACTCCGGCGCCGATGACTACCTCTCCAAGCCCTTCGGCATGATGGAGATGGTGAGCCGCACGCGCGCCCTCCTGAGACGCGCCGCCCGCGATCAGGCGGTGCGGGAGGAGCCCGCCGCGCTCACGATCGGTGGCGTCACCCTCTGGCCCGACCGCCGTGAGGTGACGGTCGACGGCCAGGAGGTGCAGCTCACCATGCGCGAGTTCGACCTGCTGGAGTTCCTCATGCGCTCTCCCGGCGTGGTGTTCTCCCGCGAGACGCTCCTCCAGCGCGTCTGGGGCTGGGACTTCGACGGCGGCTCCCGCACCGTGGACGTCCACGTGCAGCAGATCCGCGCCAAGCTCGGCGACGCCTCGGACCTCATCGAGACCGTCCGCGGCGTGGGCTACCGCGCCCGCGGGTGATAACCTGACAGAGGTGTCCGGGTCGTTCGTCATGATCTGAGGAGGGGTGCCATGACTCGGGAGCCCGGGGCAAAGGGTTCGCTCTCGCATCGCATGTTCGTGGCGCTCGTCGTGGCGTGCGCCCTCGTGGCCGTCGCGGTTACCGCGGCGGCCTCCCTCATCTATCAGTCCGCCTTCCTCTCCGACGAGCACGAGCAGCTCGCGAGCGAGTGCCGCACCATCGCCTCGCTGCTGGACCTCGCCGAGGACGACACGACCGTCCTCGGCGAGCTGGACATGGGGGACATCCGCGTGACCCTCGTCAGCCCCGACGGGACCGTCACCTACGACTCGGGCGCCGACGCCGCCGCCCTGCCCAACCACGCCGAGCGTCCCGAGGTGGCCGCAGCGCTCGCCGAGGGCGCGGGCTCCTCCGAGCGCTCGAGCGACACCGTCGGGTACATGAGCCTCTACGAGGCCGTGCGGCTCGAGTCCGGCGAGGTGGTCCGCCTGTCCGTGGACCGCGCCGGGGTCGTCGCCTTCCTCTTCCAGGACCTGGCGATGCTCTGCGGGCTCGCCGTCCTGCTCGTGGGGGCGAGCTGGGTGGTCTCACGCCGCCTCTCCCGGCGCTTCGTGCGCCCGATCCTCGAGATCGACCCGGCCTCCGGCGACGGCGTGGCGCCCTACGAGGAGCTCGACCCGCTCGTGAGCCGCCTCAACGAGCAGCACAAGGAGCTCGTTCAGCGCATGAACGCCATTCAGGACGCGGCCGACATGCGCCGCGATTTCACGGCCAACGTGACGCACGAGCTCAAGACGCCCATCGCCTCCATCCAGGGCGCCGCCGAGCTCATCCGCGACGGCATCGCCCGTCCCGAGGACGTCCAGGGCTTCGCCGGGCGCATCTACAAGGACGCGCACCGCCTGTCGCTCCTGGTGAGCGACATCCTCACGCTCTCCCGCCTCGACGAGTCGGAGCGCTCGGGCGACCGCGAGGTCTTCGGTGCCGCCGAGCGCGTGGACCTCCTCTCCGTCGCGTCCGACGCGGTGGAGCGCCTGCGGGGCAGGGCGCAGCGCAAGTACGAGGTCACGATCTCGCTCTCCGGCGTCTCCACGCCCATCATGGGCAACGCGCGCCTGCTCGACGAGCTCGTGAGCAATCTCATCGAGAACGCCATCCGCTACAACCACCCGGGTGGGCGCGTCTTCGTGTGGGTGCTGCCGCAGGGTGGCCGCCCCTGCCTGCGCGTGAGCGACACCGGGATCGGCATCCCGCCCGAGGCGCAGGACAAGGTCTTCGAGCGCTTCTACCGCGTGGACAAGGGGCGGAGCCGCGACATGGGCGGAACGGGCCTGGGCCTGGCCATCGTCAAGCACGCCGCCACCTACCACGGTGCGGACATCCGGCTCGACAGTACGGTCGGCAAGGGCACCACGATCACGGTGACGTTCCCCAGGCAGTAGGCGCGTCCTTCTCGCCACGCGCCCCGGTTGGGGAGCGAATATCAAATCTGGCTGCGGATTTCCGGCACTTTCCTGGCTCAAAACGGGTCCCAAAGTGCCAGAAATCCGCGGCCAGATTTGATGCGGAGAAGTCGGGGCCGCGAGAGGCGGGCGCCTCCGGACGCGCTAGAGCTCCAGCTCCCAGAGGTTGGTCCAGCCGGGCAGGGGCAGCCCCGGGTAGGGGAGCCAGAGCGGGCGGTGCCGCGTGAACCCGCGGCTGGCGTAGAGCGCGTTTGCGGGCACGTTGGCCACGCTCGTGTTGAGGCGCACCGCGCGGGCGCCGATCTCCCGCGCGCCGCGCACGCCGGCGACGAGAAGGGCGTCGGCCACGTGGCGGCCGCGGGCGGCGGGGTCTGCCGCGAGGAGGTGCCAGCACGCCACGTCCTTCTCGGCTCGCCTCTCCCAGGAGGGGCCGCCGAGGCCGGAGCCGTGCCCGGGCGCGTTGCCGTCCCCCATGTCCGCGTCGTGGTTCACGGCCACGGCGCCGAGAAGGGCGGCGTCGTCCGCGGGCCTGCCGTCGCGCACGCCGGCGGCGTCGAAGGCGCCCCAGTACGCGCCCGCCGCCAGGAGCTCCGCCGCCATCCCGACGGGCGGCCACACGTCCTGAACCCAGCCCGAGGTCCCGGGCTCGGCGTCCACGCGCCGGTAGAGCTCGTCGAGCTTCTCCGCCCAGAGCCCGGAGATGGGGATGCGGCAGACGGCGAGGCCGGCGGGCATCTCGATCGGGCGACGGGGGTGTCGCACGTCGTCCCTCTCGATCGTGGATAAAAGCTCGCGCGCCACGGCGGCGGGCGCCATCTTGGGCAGGTTGTGGTCGATGCCGGGCTCCACCACCTTGCGGGCGCCGGCGATCGCCGCCACGATGCGGTCCGTCTCCTCGGGGAGGATCTCGTCGAACTCCCCGACCATCACGGTGACGGGGCAGCTCACGGAGGCGAGCGAGGCTGCGTCTATCTGGGGGTTCTCAACCATGAGCTGCAGGAGCTCGGCGATCTGCGCGGACTCGGCGGGGGAGGGCACCGGCGTGCCGTCCTCGAGCGCGGCGCCCTCGAAGCCCTCCTCGGCCCAGCGGCGGTTCTCGGCCGCGGCGAAGGCCATCCAGTCGGTGTCCTCCTTCGGCAGGCCCGCCGGGGTGAGGTTGGCCCCGAGCGCGGTGAGGCTGAGGACGTGGTCTCCCCAGTCGCGCGTAAGGAGAAGACCCAGGATGCCGCCGTCGGAGAAGCCGAGCACGTGGGCCTGCCCCACGCCCAGCCGAGCGCAGGCCTCGATGGCGTCGGCCGCCATGAGCTCGTAGGTGAGCGGCCGCGCCGTGCCACGCGTGCTCGCGCCCTGCGCGCGGGAGTCGAGCGCCACGACGGAGCGGCCGGTTGCGCAGACGGCGTCGATCACGGGGCCGAAGATGCCGTGCTCCTCGCCGTTGCCATGCAGCATGAGGACGGGCGGCACGGCGAGGTCGATGCCAAAGGGCGTGCCCGGCGCGTCCGCCGCGCCCTCGGGCGCATAGGTCCAGGCCACGATCGTGGCGCCGTCGGGCATCGGGCACTCGACGCGCGCCGCGAGCGCGGTCTGCGGGAGTGCGTACGGACGCGGGACGTGTACCGGCGGAAACTCGACGGGCATGGGGGCTCCTTCTCCTGTTGGCCTTCGAACATGATAGCCTGCCTGCTGCGCCCGCCCTGCCGCGGCTCGGCGGAAAGCGTCGCGACGGCCCCGCAGGACCGGCGTGCGGGGGATTGGCGACGCCCCGTCCGCGAAGAACGTCGCGACGGCCCCGTGGAGTTGAGTTGCGGGGGATTCGCGACGTTCCTCCCGTGCCAAATGTCGCGACGCCCCCGCGGAGCGGTGCTGCGGGGGATTGGCGACAGAACTGGCGAGAAGAGCGTCGCGACGGCCCCGCGGAGCGCCGCTGCGGGGCCTTTGCGACAGAACTGGTGAGAAGAGCGTCGCGACGCCCCCGCAGGATGAGGCTGCGGGGGCGTCGCGACGCTTTGCGCGGACGGGGCGGCAGACCGCCCGTTCTTCTCGTTACTTTCCCTTGACCTGCGACGGGTGCTTCTCGAAGAAGTCGAAGCGCGGCGGCAGCGGCACGATTTTGTGCTCCGCGGGCGCCTCCCCGAGCGAGGCCGCCAGCTCGACCGGCCCCTCGAGGGCGTGCCCCCACGAGAAGAACAGCTCGGGCGAGAAGCCCATGTGCTCGCAGATCCTCTCGCAGCCAGCGGGCACGGCCGGGTGCATGAGCAGCGCCGTCGTGCGCAGTGCGACGAAGGCGTCGGCGAGCGCGGCCTCGTAGGCGGCGTCGTCGCCCTTTGCGGACTTGGACGCCTCGTCCCAGCGCTTGTTGGCCGCGCGGCAGAACTCCTCGGCCACTGCCAGCGCGCCATGGGCGTCGAACTCGTAGGCGCGGCGCTCGAACTCGAGCGTCGCCTCGCGCGCTGCCTCCACGGCCTCGGCGGACGGCGTCGCGGAGGGCAGGTGAGCGTCGCAGACGTTGGCGGCGCCGTAGAAGCACGAGCGCGCCAGGCGGTTGAAGATGTTGGTGAGGAAGGCGCTCTCCTTGAGGGCGGGGTCCACCACGCGCGGGTCATCGCGCACGAGCACGTCCTCGCCCGTCTTCTTGTCCTTGTGGCTGACGGAGGTGTCGAACGCCTTGGGGTTGAAGGAGACGGCCTTCTGGTCGAGGCCGAGGGACAGCCAGTGCGCGCGCAGCTGCTCGGGGGTGTAGTGCTCCAGCAGCTCGGCGGCCATGGGCGGGGTGATCTTGCCGGAGCTCGAGGCCTTCTTGTTCATGAACAGGATGTGGTAGTTGGCAACGGGGACGTCCTGCGTGAGGCCCCAGCCGAGCGCCTCCCAGAGCGCCGGCTGCGCCACGCAGTAGAAGTAGATGTTGTCCTGCCCGATGAACTGGTAGACGCGCGCGTCCTCGGAGCACCACCAGTCGCGCCAGTCGCGGCTGGAGTAGCGGCCGTCCTCGGCGAGGCCGAGCGCCGTCTGCGTGAAGGAGATGGGCGCCCACAGGCTCTCGGGCCACACCCACACGGTGAGCCCGGAGCTGCCCTCGAGGTCAGGCGCGGGCACGCCCCACTCGATGTTGCCGGTGATGCGCAGCGGCAGCAGGCACTTGCCCGTGCGGAAGCGCACGCCGGCGGCGTCGAGCTTCTCGCGCGCCTCGTCGCGCGCCTCCCAGCCGGAGAAGGTGAGCGAGAAGGACTGCTGGCCCTTCTCGGCCTCCGCGAGCACGTGCTCGGGGAGCTCCGCGGCGACGGCGTCGTAGGCCTCGCGGAACTTGGTCTGGATATAGATCACGGGGTCGACGAGGCTCTCGCGCACGGTCTTGGTGACCACGGCGCGCACCTGCGGGTCGACGTCCCACTCGTCCATGAGGCGCTCGAGCTCCTCGCGGAAGGCGGGCAGGTCGAAGTACCAGTTGTCGACCGGGCGCAGCTCGGGCGTGGTGCCGGTGAGCTGCGAGACGGGGGCGATAAGCTCCTCGGGGTCGAACTGGTGGCCGAGGTCGCACTCGTCGGCGTATGCCTTCTCGGACTTGCAGCCTCGCACGGGGCAGCGGCCCTGCACCTGGCGGCCGTTGAGGAAGGTCCCGGCCTCGACGTCATAGAACTGGCGCGTGGTGCGACGGTGGAGGTAGCCGCGCTCGTGGAGGCGGCGGATCAGCTCGTCGGTGAGGCGGGCGTGGACCTCGCGCGCGGGCTCCAGGCCGGAGCCGGCGAAGAGGTCGAGCGAGATGCCATAGGCGTCGAGGGCCGCCTTCTGCGCGTCGTGGTTGGCGCGAACGTAGTCCTCGATGGTGCCCGTGTAGCCCTCGTTCTCGACCTTCTTGCGAAAGCCCTCCGCGATGGGGGAGCCGTAGCAGTCCGTGCCGGAGACGAAGAGCACGTTCTCGGGCCCGATGCGGTCGCGGAGGAACCGCGCGAAGAAGTCGGCGGGCACAAAGACGCCGCCGATGTGGCCGAAGTGCAGGTTCTTGTTGCCGTAGGGCATGCCGCCGGTGATGACGGCGCGGCGGGGGAAGCTCGGGCGTGAGCTGGTCTCGGGCATGGGCGCTCCTTATTGCTCGGTTGCAGCATCCCATTCTCGCACTTCTCACGCTCGGGCGCACGGGTGCCGTCCCCGGACGCGCGGGCTCGTCCTTGCCTAAAAGGGGCCAGGCCCCTTTTAGGCGGTGCCGTCCCCGGGCGCGCGGGCTCGTCTAGAATGGGTGCCATGAGACTCGTGGAGCGCATAGACATCCTGGGGGACGAGGGGCTGCAGCGACGCGTCGGGCGCCTCTCGCTCGTGCTCGTCGTGGCGGCGATCGCGCTCGCCGTGGCCGTTGCCGCGGTGCGTGGCGACGAGCGGGTCGACGTGTGGTGGTGGGTTGCGCTCGCCGTGGGCACGCTCGTGGCGCTCCCGGTCCACGAGCTCGTGCATGCCGCGGGCTTCAGGCTGCTCTGTCCGGGCTGCCGCGTGAGCTTCGGCTTCCAGGACGCCTTCCTCTACACCAAGACCGACGGTGCCGTGACGTCCCGCGGGCGCATGGTGGCGGTCCTGCTCGCCCCGGCGATTCTGGTTACCGGCGCGCTTGCGGCGGCGGCGCTCTGCGCGGGCCGCCCGGCGCTCGCCGTCCTCCTCGTGGGCGTTCACCTCTCCGGCTGCGCCGGGGACCTCATCATGGCCGCCGTTGCCCTGCGCGAGCCCGGGTGCACGCACGTCCGTGACACGGACGTCGGCCTGGACCTGCTCGCCGAGGGCTGAGCCGCGATTGTCGGTGATTTTCGCGGCGCGCCTCAAGTACTATCTCCTAGATGGCATTTTTTGAGCAGGCCTTTTCGAGCGCGCGGAGGAGGGGTGTCATGGGGTCACTGCAAAAATCACCGACAATCGGAGGGGCGGGCGCGGCGGGGGAGCGCGTGCCGTTGCTGCTGCACGCCTGCTGCGGCCCCTGCTCGCTCGAGCCGGTGAGGCTGCTGCGTGAGGAGGGCTTCGAGCCCACGATCTGCTGGACTAACCCCAACATCCAGCCCGTCTCCGAGTGGCGCCGCCGCCTGGACACGCTGCGCGCCTGGGCGGAGGAGGTCGCCCACGTGGACGTCATCGTGGCGGGGGACGACCGCGCCGCCTGGGAGCGCGCCGCCGCGCCCGCCGGCTTCGACCGCGAGCGCCGCTGCCGGGCGTGCTACGCGCTGCGGCTCGCCGAGGCGTGCCGTGTGGGGCGCGACCGGGGCTTTGCGTACGTGTCCACGACGCTCGTGGTCTCCCCGTACCAGCTCTTCGACGCCTGCGGGGAGATCCTGCGCGCGACGGCCCCGCGCTACGGGCTCATCCCCGTGTGGCGCGACTTCCGCCCCCTCTACCCCGAGGCCACGCGCGAGTCCCGCGAGCTGGGAATGTATCGTCAGAACTACTGCGGCTGCCGCTTCTCCGCCGCCGAGGCCGCCATCGAGCGCCACGAGGCCCGCGACGCCCGAAAGCGCGCCAAGGCCCAAAAGGGGACCGTGCAAAGGGGACAGTCACTTTTGCACGCCGGGCCGTGCCCGCGAGAGAATCAGACGCCTCGTCGACGGCCGTGCGTGTAAGGATTTGACAAGGGCGGTCGCCCCGCCCCGCCCCTCGCGCCCGATTGGGCTACCGTGATAGGGCCCGACGGACCCGATTCGCGAGAAGGACGGTGGAAAAATGATCGAGTGCCTGATGACCGGCGCAAACGGAACCATTACGAGAGCGGAGGCCCCGTGTCCGGGGTGCTGGATCAACGCCGTGGCGCCCTCGGAGGAGGAGCGCGCCTGGCTTGAGCGCGAGATCGGCGTCCTGCCGGAGTTCGTGCGCTCCGCCCTCGACGAGGAGGAGACCTCGCGCATCGACTACGACGAGGACGCGCGCCAGATCTTCGTCATCGTGGACTACCCGGTCGTGGACGAGGACGGCACCGCGGCGCGCACCTCGCTCCCGCTCACGTACGACACCATGCCCCTCACGATGATCTTCCTGCCCGAGAAGGGCATGTTCGTGACCATCTCTATCAACGAGAACGAGGTCGTGGACGACCTCAAGGGCGGTCGCGTCCGCAACGTGGACACGCGCTACCGCACGCGCTTCCTGCTGCAGATGCTGCTGCACATCTCGCAGCTCTACCTCGTCTACCTGCGCCGCATCGACCGCCTCTCCTCCAGCACGGAGGCCCGCCTGCATGCCTCCGTGCGAAACGAGGAGCTCATCCAGATGCTCAACCTCGAGAAGTCGCTCGTGTACTTCTCCACGTCGCTCAAGTCCGACGAGGTGACGCTCAACAAGATCGCCCAGGGCCGCATCATCCCGCTCTATGAGGACGACCAGGACCTGCTCGAGGACGTGCTCGTCGAGGTGCACCAGGCCATCGAGATGGCCAACATCTACTCCGGCACCCTCTCCGGCACCATGGACGCGTTCGCGAGCATCATCTCCAACAACCTCAACATCGTGATGAAGGTGCTCTCGGTCATCACGATCGTCATGGCGATCCCCAACATCGTCTTCGGCTTCTACGGCATGAACGTGGGGCTTCCCTTCGAGGGCGTGCCCCTGCTCGACAACTGGGCGTTCCCGCTCCTGCTCGCCGTGGCCGGCTGCCTCGTGGCCGCCTGGATCTTCAATCGCAAGGGCCTCTGGCACTAGCGGCGTTTCCCATGCAGGCCGCACTCGTTGGGGGCACTCGCGAGTGCGCTCTTCAAATTTGCAGGTAGATGCCTCGGGCGCATCGAGTGCTCTCCGGGAGTGCCCGCCCCACATTGAGAGCGCCCCGTCCGGTCCGCCCAGGATTGCGGCGGCGGGCAGGGCGCCCGGAGTGAGGGTCCTCCGCGAGTTCTGCAGCGCGCGTTCTGTGCGTGCGAAGCTGTCTGCGTGGAAAAGTGCCTGTCCCTTTTCCACGCTCGACGCGCGTTCTGTGCGCGCGAAGCTGTTTGAGCGCCGGGCCCTCACGCCGGGCGCCCTGCGCGTGCTATCGTAGTGCGCTGGACCAAGGAGGAACCCATGCGCACCGACGACTTCGACTACCCGCTTCCCGACGAGCTCATCGCCCAGGCTCCGGCCGAGCCGCGCGACTCCTGCCGCCTGCTCGTGCTGCACCGCGAGGACGGCTCCGTCGAGCACCGTCGCTTCGCGGACATCCTCGACTACCTCGAGCCCGGCGACCTGCTCGTGGCAAACCGCACGCGCGTCATGCCGGCGCGCCTCGTGGGCCGCAAGCGCGGCACGGGCGGCGTCTGCGAGACGCTGCTGCTCAAGCGCCGCGAGGACGTGGACCCGCTCGGCGGCGTCTGGGAGTGCCTGGTCAACCCCGGCAAGCGCCTGCGCCAGCCGGGCATCGTGATCGAGTACCGCGCCGGCGGCCTGCACGCCCCGGAGTCGGCGCCGGTCGTGCTCACCGGGGAGATCGTCGACTTCGTCGAGGGCAGCAAGGGCGGCCGCCTCGTGCGCTTCTCGCCGGCGGGCGAGAAGGACGACGGCACGCCGCGCACGCTGGACGAGGCGATCCACGCCGCCGGCCACGTGCCGCTGCCTCCCTACATCATCCAGTACGAGGGCGACCCCGAGAAGTACCAGACCGTCTACGCCATGAGCGAGGAGCACTCCGCCGCGGCGCCGACGGCAGGCCTCCACTTCACGCCCGAGCTCATCGAGCGGATTCGCGAGAAGGGCGTGGGCTGGGCGACGGTGGAGCTCGAGGTGGGCATCGACACCTTCCGCCTGGTCACCGAGGACGACCCCACGCAGCACGTGATGCACACCGAGCGCTATCACGTGCCCCAGGAGGTCGTCGACGCCGTGCACGCCACCAAGGCCGCGGGCCGTCGCGTGATCGCCGTGGGGACCACCTCGGTCCGCTCGCTGGAGAGCGCCTGGGAGGAGGGCACCGCGCCGAGCGAGCCGCCCGTGGCCGCGCGCCGCTTCGAGGGTGCCGCCGGAACGGGCGACATCGTGGCGCGCGAGAACGCCACCACGAACCTCTACCTCATGCCGGGGTCGGACTTCCACGTGGTGGACGCGATGATCACGAACTTCCACGTGCCGCGCTCGACGCTCATGATGCTCGTCTCGGCCTTTGCCACGCGCGACCAGATCATGGCCGCCTACGACGCCGCCATCGAGGAGCGCTACCGCTTCCTCTCCTTCGGCGACGCGATGCTGATCGAGTAGGGCGCCCCGGGGCCTCGCTACAGAACGATAAGGACGACGATCAGGACCAGGATGACCGCGACGGCGACGATGACGGCGCCGAACGCGACGCGCTCGCGGCGCGTGCGCGCCCTCAGGCCGCGCTCGGCCTCCGAGAGTCCCTCGACGACGGCCTCCTGGTCGGCGATCTGGGCGCGGAGCCCCTCAATGCTCTCGCGGAGCTCGGCGGTCACCTCGGGCGTCGCGTGGATCTCCTCCGCCTCGTCGATGAGGGCCTGTGCGCCGTCATGCCGCTCCGCCGCCTCGTCGTAGGCGGCCTTGGCCTCCTCGGCGCCGCCGCGCGCGGCGGAGATCTGCTCCTCGAGCGCCTTCTCCTCGGCCTTGGCCTTGGCCTGGAGCTCGTCGTACTCGCCCTTCTTCTCCTCGTACTCCCTGCGGGCGTCGTCCGCCTCGCGCTGGGCGCTCTCGAGGGACTGCTTCTGGGTCCAGAGGTGCGTGCTCGCCGCGTCGACCGCCTCCTGGGCGTCGTGCGTGGTGGCGCTGACGTCGGACCGGGCGGCCTCAACGTGGGCGAGCTCGGTCACGATCTCGTTCTTGAGCTGGGTCACGGCGTTGGAGGAGGGGTCGGCCTCCTGCGCGCGCCTGAGCTCCTCCTGCACCTTGCGCAGGCGCGCCTGGGAGCTGTCCACCGCGCGGTTCGCCGCGGCGATGCCCTGCTCCCTGCGGTCGGTCGCGCTCTTCAGCTGCCCCTCCGCGGTCTTCACGGCGCGCTTGGCCTCGGCCACGACGCGACTTGCCTCGTCGTGGCGCTCCCGGGCCGAGTCGGCGAGCCGCTTGTAGGGCCGCAGCTCCTGCTCGTGGTCACGCCTCATGCCCGCGAGCCGTTCCTCGAGCGCCTTCGCCTCCTCCTCGAGCCGCTCGACCTTGCCCTGCTCGGCCACGAGCGTCTCGTTGGACTCCGACACGATCGCGCCCTGCTCGCGGATGATGTCCCCGTAGCCGGACTCGACCTCCTCGCGGTGGGAGAGCTCCGCCTCGTCGGCCTCGAGCGTCTCGCGCAGCTCGCGGAGCCGCGCGCGAGCGGACCCGTGCCGCCTCGCCGCCTCGCGGACGTCCTTGACGGCGGAGAGGCCGTTCATGAAGGTCGTGGCGGCCGTCCCCGCGGCGCCGCGCGCCGCCCCGAGCGCCGCGTCAAGCGCCCGCGACGAGCCGCGCGCCTCGGCCTCGCCCGCCTCGGGGGCGGTGGCTTGGTCGGTCGACGGCGCGTCCGTCTCCTTGGCGTTCTTCAGCTCCTCGGGTTCGTGTGCCATGGGTCCGCTCCTCTCAGCCGCGAGCGCTCGCGGCGCGCTGTCTCGTGTGACGGCGACGCCGTCATCAACATTGTCTCGCACGACCGCCCGCCGCCTGCCCTGATTCCGCTTATCCCCAGAGATTGCACCCTTGGCCAGAAGTTTGGCGCCAACTCGTTCCTTGTTTGCTAGGATGTGCTATGTGTTTCTCAGGGGGGATGCAGACGTCCCCGATTGTTCTGGAGTATTTGGAAAGGGAGTCCGCAACATGGTTTCTAAGCAGACGAGCATCATCAACGCCACCGGCCTTCACGCCCGTCCCGCGTCCGTCTTCGTGACCGAGGCCAAGAAGTACCAGTGCAACGTCACCATCAAGAACGTCGACAAGGACTCCGCTCCTGTCAACGCCAAGTCCATCATGATGATCCTGGCCGCCGGCCTCGGAACCGGCACCAAGGTCGAGGTTGCCTGCGACGGCGCCGACGAGCAGGAGGCCCTGGACGCCCTGATCGCCCTCATCGACTCCGGCTTCGGCGAGTAGTCGACCGGCGACACCCCATCACCTTTTCTCGATGGTTCGACCCGGCGTCACTGCGACGCCGGGTCCTTTTGTGTAGGATGGGCACGCCAAGTTGCGACCACGAGGTCGCCGAGAAGAACCGTGTGGCCCGCCGCGAGTTCTGCAGCCGCGCTCTTTGCGGCGAAGCTGTCCGAGCGCCGGGCCACACGGTTCTTCTCGACGACCTCCCCACGCGAGCGGAGGAAGCCGTGGATACGAGCCTGTTCAAGTACGAAGTCCTCGCCGAGGACCCGGCGACGCACGCGCGCGCGGGCGTCCTGCACACGCCCCACGGCGACGTCCCCACGCCGATCTTCATGCCGGTGGGGACCAAGGCAACGGTGAAGGGCCTGCTTCCTTCAACGCTCGAGCAGCTGGGCACCAAGATCCTGCTCGCCAACACCTATCACCTCTCCATGCGCCCGGGCGCCGACCTCGTGGCCGAGATGGGCGGCCTTCACGACTTCATGGGCTGGCGCCATCCCATCCTCACGGACTCCGGCGGCTTCCAGGTCTTCTCCCACGAGGAGTTCTTCAGGCTCTCGCGCGACGGCGTGCGCTTCCGGGCGGTGGACTACGACGGCCGCTGGGTCGAGTGGTCGCCCGAGGAGAACATGGCGATCGCCCAGAAGCTCGGCGCCGACATCGTGATGCAGCTCGACCAGTGCGTGGGCTACCCGGCGCCGCGCTCCAAGGTGGAGCGCTCCGTCGAGCTCTCGAGCCTGTGGGCCGAGCGCTGCTACGCGGCGCACACCCGACCCGACCAGGCGCTCTTCGGCATCGTCCAGGGCGGCATGCACCTAGACCTGCGCCTGCGCTCCCTGCGCCACCTCGAGGAGATCGGCGACTTCCCCGGCTACGGCATCGGCGGCTACTCGGTGGGGGAGGACCACGACACGATGTTCGAGTCCCTCGCGCCGCTCGTCTCCGAGCACATGCCGCGCAGCAAGCCGCGCTACCTCATGGGCGTCGGCAACCCCACCACGCTCGTGCGCGGCGTCGCCTGCGGCGTGGACATGTTCGACTGCGTGCTGCCCACGCGCACGGCGCGCACCGGCTCCGCGTTCTCGAGCGAGGGCCGCCTGAACTTCCGGCACGCCCGCTTCACCCACGACCACGGCCCGCTCGACCCGGCGTGCCCCTGCCCCACCTGCACCGGGGGCTTCTCGCGCGCCTACCTGCACCACCTCGTGCGCCAGAAGGAGATGCTCGGCTCGATCCTCATCTCCCAGCACAACATCTACTACCTGCTCGACCTCATGCGCCGCGCGCGCGAGGCCATCGTGGCGGGCACCTACGCCGCCTTCGTCGAGGACTGGATGGCGTCCCCGGCGGCGCGGGACTGGTAGGCGCAGGGAGGCCCCTCGCCCGGCCGGCCGGCTTTCGGGGCGCCCCGCCCGTTGCGGTATGATTGTTCGGATTGACAGGGCGCTGAAGCGCCACCCAACCGAAGAGGCATGCCATGAGAGACGAGAAGAACGGGAAGGGCGCCACGGGCGTCAGCCGCTGGGGAGCGGCGGCAGGCCCCGCGCCGAGGAGCCGGGCCGGGCAGGCGGGCCGTGGGGTCCCCTCCGACGCGCGGTCGCAGATTGCCGCACTGGCGGTGGCCGTCGTCCTTCTCGTCGCCTCCGTCCTTCTCGCCCTGCCCCCCGCCGAGGTCCTCGGCTGGGGCGTCGACTTCGCCGGGGGGACGTCCTACTCGTACCCGCTCGCCGATGGCGGCGCGGACTCCGCGGCGACCGCCGCCGCGGTCAGGTCGCGGCTCTCCGCGCTCGGCGTGCGCGGCGCGCGCGTCGGCTCGGGGGAGGGCGTGACCGTCGAGGTCCCCGCCGGGCAGGATGCCGCCGACGCCGTCGAGGTCGCCACGAGGCCGGGCAGGGTCGAGCTCGTCCGCCTCGACGCCATCTCGGACGCCGACGCGCTTGCGCGGGTGCAGGCGGGCGCATCCGGTGTGGCGCTCGCCGAGGGCAGCTACGAGGCGTTTCTCGACAACTCCTCCATCGCCTCCGTCCAACCGGTGAGGCTCTCCGCCTCCTCCGACCTCTACGGCATGCAGATCACCTTCACCTCCGAGGGCGCCGAGGCCTTCGCCGAGGTGACGTCCGAGCTCGCCCCCGTGGGCGGGCAGGTCGCGGTCGTCTTCGACGGCACCGTGGTCGCGGCGGCCGGGGTGAGCGACCCCATCACCGACGGCGTGGTCACCGTCTCCGCGGACCTCTCCCTCACGGACGCCGCGGGCATGCAGGCCGCGGTCAGGACCGGCGTGCTGCCGGCCGAGCTCGGCGAGGGGACCGTCGCGCCGCTCGCCGCGTCCGTCTCCGGCGCCGGCCTCCTCCGGGCGCTCGTCGTCGCGGGCGTCGTGGCGCTCGTTGTGCTCGTGGCGCTGCTCGCGACCATGCGCCTGCTCGGCCTCGTCGCGTACGCCGGCCTGGTCAGCGTCGCCGTGCTCGAGGTGGGCGGCCTCGCCGCGCTCTCCCGCGCCGGGCTCTTCGTGCCCACCGTCACGGCCTACGTCGTGGCCGCCATCGTCGTGTGCGCGGCCTTCCTCGAGCTGCTTCGCGTCCTCTGGCGCGTCCGCTCGTGCGTGCGCGGCGGCACCGACCCGCGCGACGCCGGGCGCGTCGCGCTGCGCCGCCTCGCGCGGGAGCTCGGCGTCATCGCGGTGGCGTTCGTGGCGGGCGGCATCGCGCTCTTCCTCCTCGTCCCCGAGGGCGGGCTCGCCTCCAACCCCGCGGGCCTCGCCTGGCCCGTCGCGGCCGTCGCCGGCGCGCTCGCGCTGCTGCTGGTCTGCCTGCCGCTCACGAGGGCCTGCTCCCGCGCCATGCGCGCGAACCCCGACGCCTGGGGCGTGGCGCCGCGCGACGAGGGCGACCGCTAGATGTCCGGCCTCGCCAACACCCGCCGCTGGGCGGTGCTCGCCCATGACCCGGCCGCCGAGTGCGCGCTCTCGGACGGCCTCGGCGTCAGCGCGCTCGTGGCCCGCGTCCTCGCGGCGCGCGGCGTGACCGACGTCGACGAGGCGCGCGCGTTCCTCACGCCCTCGCTCGAGCGGGACTGGGCGGACCCGCTGCTCATCCCGGGGATGGACGCCGCGGTCTCGCGCGTCGAGCGCGCGCTCGACGCCCACGAGGCGATCGCGGTCTTCGGGGACTTCGACGTCGACGGCATGAGCTCGACCTGCCTGCTCACGCTCGCGCTCCGTCGCCTCGGCGCGGACGTCCACCCCTTCATCCCGCACCGCTTCGGCGAGGGGTACGGCCTCTCCCGCGAGGCGCTCGCCCGGGTGCGCGCGGCGTGCGACCCGGACCTCGTGGTGACCGTCGACAACGGCATCGCCGCCGCCCGCGAGGTCGCGTGGCTCGTGAGCGAGGGGATCGACGTGGTGGTGACCGACCACCACGAGCCCGCCGACCTCGTCCCCGAGGGCGTCCCCGTCACCGACCCCAAGCTCGACGAGGGCTGCCCCTCGCGCGACCTCGCGGGCGCCGGCGTCGCCCTCAAGCTCGTCTGCGAGCTCGGGCGCCGTCGCGGGGCCCCCGACCTCTGGCTCGAGTTCATCGACGTCGCCGCGCTCGGCACGCTCTCGGACATGATGCCGCTCTCGGGCGAGAACCGCGCGCTCGTGGCGGAGGGGATCGCGCGCATGCGGGAGACCTCGCGCCCCGGCCTCGTGGCCCTCGCGGCCACGGCGGGCGTCGACCTCGCGCAGGTCACGGCGGACGGCCTGCCGTTCTCCGTCATCCCGCGCCTCAACGCGGCGGGGCGCATGGGCTCCACCGACGTGGCGCTCGAGCTGCTCCTCACCGACGACGTCTCCGAGGCGACGATCCTCGCCGGGAGGCTCGAGGCGATAAACGCCGAGCGCAAGGAGACCGAGTCTGCCCTCTCCGAGGAGGCGTTCGCCGAGGCGGAGCGCACCTATCGCGGCGGCCGGGCCGTCGTCGTGGCGGGGGAGGGCTGGCACGAGGGCGTCAAGGGCATCGTGGCATCGCGCCTCGTCAACCGCTATCACGTCCCCGCCATCGTCTTCTCCGTGACGGACGGCGTCGCGCGGGGGTCGGGGCGCTCCGTGGGCTCCGTGGACCTCTTCCATGCCGTCGAGCAGTGCTCCGACGAGCTCGTGCGCTTCGGGGGGCACGCCGGCGCGGTGGGCGTGACCTGCGAGGCGTCCCGCGTCGACGAGTTCCGCGAGCGCCTGTGCCGCGCGCTCGGGGAGCTCCCCGACGAGCAGTTCGAGGACACGGGCGAGGTCACGGCCATCGTGCGGCTCGGGGAGCTCTCCGTCGAGAGCATCGCCTCGCTCGAGCTCCTCCAGCCCTTCGGCCAGGGCAACAAGAAGCCGCTTTTCGCCTCCGTGGGGGTGAGCATGAGGAACCGCGCCCGCGTCGGGGCCGACGGCGCCCACGTGCGCTTCGTGGCCACCGACGGGGCGGGCTGCGTCCCGGCGATCATGTTCCGCGCGCCCGACGCCGAGCGCGCCAGCTCCTGGGAGGGCGTCGTCGACCTCGTCTACGAGGCGGTCAACGAGACCTGGCAGGGCAGGACCAAGCCCAAGCTCATGGTGAGGGACATCCTGTACCGCCTGCCCGACGCCCCCTCCCGGCCCGCGGTCCCCGACGGCGTGCTCGAGGCGCCCCCGGCGCCGGGTGACGACGCCGTGACCCCCGCGGCGGGCCGTCGCGCGGAGCTCGCGCGCCTCTCCTACGAGGATCTCACGGGGGCCCTCCGTCGCTCGCTCATCGGCGACGCGCCGCTGCTCCCCGCGCAGCGCGCCGCGCTCGACCGGCTCTCGGCCGGCCGCTCCTGCCTCGCCGTCATGGCGACGGGGCGGGGCAAGTCGCTCGTGTTCCACCTCCATGCAGCGCGCGAGGCCATCTCGCGCGGCAGGGCGAGCGTCTTCGTCTACCCGCTCCGCGCGCTTGTCGCCGACCAGGCATTCCACCTGCGAGAGGGCCTTGCGGCGGATGGCGTCTCGGCGGAGGTGCTCACCGGGGAGACGCCCGCGGCCGAGCGCGCCCGCGTGCTTGCCGGGCTCGCGTCGGGATCTGTCGACGTCGTGCTGACCACGCCCGAGTTTCTCGCCATCCACCGAGCCTCCTTCGCCGAGTCGCGGCGCGTCGGCTTCGTCGTCGTGGACGAGGCGCACCACGCCGGGCTCGCCAAGCCCGGAGACCGCGACGCCTACCTCGAGCTGCCCGCGGTCCTCGAGGAGCTCGACCGTCCCGTGGCGCTCGCCGTGACGGCCACGGCGGCGCCGGACGTGGCGTCGCGCATCTGCGAGCTGCTCTCCATCGGCCGCGCCGACGTGGTGGTCGACGACGCGTCCCGGACCAACCTCGCGATCGACGACTGCCGCGAGCTCAGGGACCGCGACGCGGCCCTCGCCTCGATCGTGGCGCTCGGCGAGAAGACCATCGTCTACGTGAGCTCGCGGGACCAGGCGGTGTCGCTCGTGCGCGCCCTGCGCCACCGCGTGCCCGAGCTCGCCCACCGCGTGGCCTTCTACCACGCCGGCCTCTCCCGCGACGCCCGCGGCCGCGTCGAGCGGGCGTTTCGCGCCGACGACCTGGCGTGCATCGTCTCCACGAGCGCCTTCGGCGAGGGGGTCAACCTCCCGGGCGTCCGCCACGTGGTGCTCTTCGGCCTGCCGCTCGGCGAGGTCGAGTTCAACCAGATGAGCGGCCGGGCCGGGCGAGACGGCGCGCCCGCCACGGTGCACGTGCTCTTCGGCTCGCGCGACGTCTACGCCGGCGAGCGCATCCTCTCGGCGGCCGCGCCGGCGCGGCCGCAGCTCGTGGCGCTCTACCGCGCCCTCTCGTCGCTCTATCGCTCCGGCGGCCCCATCGCCCTCGACGACGAGGGCATCGCCCGCGAGGCGTGCGCGCTCGAGCCGCGCGTCGCGCTCGACGCCTCGGAGGTCGCCTCCGGGCTCGCGGTCTTCTCGGAGCTCGGCTTCGCCTCCGTCACGGGCTGGGGCGACGCCCGCCGGGTCTCCATGGCCTCCTCTCCGGCGCGCATGGAGCTCTCCCAGTCCGCGTGCTACGCGGAGGGGCAGCGCGCCCAGCGCGCCTTCTCCGAGTTCTGCTCCTGGGCGCTCGAGGCGACCCCGGACGAGCTTCTCGCCCGCGTGAGCCGGCCCATCACGCCCGACTTCGGTATCATCGTGTGAGGGGAAGGAGGGGAGCCATGAGCGCTAACGAGTACACGGCCGCCCCAACGGCGGCGCGAGACCCCAAGAGGGGGGTTCCCGACGCGGCGAACTATCGGCTGCTCCAGGCGGCGTGCGCGGCGTATCTCGACGAGGAGGGGAGCGAGAAGGTCGAGCGGGCCTATCGCTTCGCCGCCGAGTACCACCGCGACCAGCGCCGCCGCTCCGGCGAGCCCTACATCAACCACCCCGTCGAGGTGGCGCTCATCCTGGCGCACGACCTGCGCATGGACGAGGACACCATCTGTGCCGCGCTGCTCCACGACACGGTCGAGGACACCCCCGCGACCAAGGACGAGCTCGCCGAGCTCTTTGGGGCGACCGTCGCCGACCTCGTGGACGGCGTGACAAAGCTCACCTCCATCCAGGTCTCCTCGATGGACGAGAAGCAGGCCTGGAACCTCCGCAAGATGTTCCTCGCCATGAGCCGCGACATCCGCGTGGTCATCATCAAGCTCGCCGACCGCCTGCACAACATGCGCACGCTCGCGGCCCTGCCGCCCGACCGCCGCCAGTTCAAGGCGCGCGAGACCATGGACGTCTACGCCCCGCTCGCCGACCGGCTCGGCATCTCGTCGGTGAAGTGGGAGCTCGAGGACCTGGCGTTCTTCTGGCTCGAGCCGGAGGAGTACCAGCGCGTGGCCCGCATGGTCCAAGACAGCCGCGCGCAGCGCGAGGACGACACCGAGGCCGCCATCAAGACGCTCGACGACGAGCTCAAGGCGGCCGGCCTCAGGAACTACCAGATCACGGGACGGCCGAAGCACCTCTGGAGCATCTACCAGAAGATGACCCGCAAGGGCCGCGAGTTCGCGGACATCTACGACCTCATCGCCCTGCGCGTGATCACCCAGACGGTGGGGGACTGCTACTCGGCGCTCGGCGCGGTGCACTCCCTGTGGAACCCGATGCCCGGCCGCTTCAAGGACTACATCGCCACGCCCAAGGCGAACCTCTACCAGAGCCTGCACACCACGGTCGTGGGCCCCGACGGAAAGCCCATAGAGATCCAGATCCGCACCGTGGAGATGCACGAGGCCTCCGAGTACGGCATCGCCGCCCACTGGCTCTACAAGAAGGAGGGCAACTCGCGCGGCCGCATGAGCGCCGAGGACCGCGCCATAGACTCCACGATCAACTGGATCCGCAAGACCCTCGACTGGGCCGCCGAGGACGACATCGACGACCCGCACGAGTTCCTCGACAACCTGCGCGTGGACCTCTTCGAGCACGAGATCTTCGTCTTCACGCCCAAGGGCGAGGTCATGAGCCTGAGGCGTGACGCCACGCCGCTCGACTTCGCCTACGCCGTCCACACCGAGGTGGGCAACCACTGCGTGGGCGCCAAGGTAAACGGCTCGGTGGTGCCGCTCTCCTACAAGCTCAACATGGGCGACCGCGTGGAGATCCTCACCAACAAGAACGCCAAGCCGTCGCGCGACTGGATGCAGCTCGTGGCCATGCCGTCGAGCCGCGCCAAGATCCGCAAGTACTTCTCCACCCAGACCAAGAACGACGACGCCGAGCAGGGCAGGACGGAGCTCGCCCACGAGCTGCGCAAGCGCGGCTACGGCATCTCCACGCGCCGCACGGTCAAGGCCATCGAGCGCGTCTGCGAGCACTTCGAGCTGAGGAGCCCGGAGGACCTCTTCGCCTGCGTCCACACCGGCAAGGTCTCGGTCAAGCAGGCGGCCAACCGCATCGAGGAGATCCTCGAGGAGGGCTCGCCCGAGCAGCTGGCCGCTGCCGCCGCCGAGGCGGAGCGCCACGCCGCCCACGAGCGGGCCATGTCCTCGGGCGCGCCGGTCATGAAGTCCTATGCGCTCACTCAGGCCACGCGCGGCAAGCGCCGCAAGAGCAACTGCGGCGTGGTGGTCAAGGGCGACGCCGACCTCCTCGTGCACCTCGCCCACTGCTGCAACCCCGTGGCGGGAGACGAGATCGTGGGCTTCATCACGCGCGGCCGCGGCGTCTCCGTCCATCGCGCGAACTGCCCCAACGTGGCCGACCTCAAGCGCAACCCCGAGCGGATGATCGAGGTCGCCTGGGACACCTCGGGCGCCACCGAGTTCCGCGTGGAGATCGTCGTGGAGGCCACGGACCGCATGGGCCTGCTCAGGGACATCACCGTCGCCGTGGGCGACGCCGGGGCGAACATCCTCTCCGCGGCGACGCAGACCACGGCGCAGGGCGTGGCGCGGCTGCGCTTCCTCGTGGCGATCTCCGACGCGAGCCTGCTCGACGTCCTTCTCGCCGCCGTGAGCCGCGTCCCCTCGGTCTACGACGCCCGTCGCATCATGCCCGGCGAGGGCGCCAACCAGATGAAGCAGCGCGTGAAGTAGCGGGTGAGACAAGGGGGGCGCGTGAGACAAAGGGGACGGGTTCTTTTGTCTCATTGGAGTACATGAGACAAAAGAACCCGTCCCCTTTGTCTCACGCGCCCCCCTTGTCTCGCCGTCCCCTTTGTCTCACCCTGTGAAGGAGGGCCGAGATGGCCGAGAAGAACGATGAGCTGCGGCAGTTCGTGGTGACCCCGCTGCAGACCAACTGCTATGCGTACGTGAGCGCGGGGGAGTGCCTCGTGGTGGACCCCGGAGGATCCGGCGCGGCCGTGGCCGAGCACCTCGCGGGCGTCCGCGTGACCTGTGTGGCGGCCACGCACGGCCACGGCGACCACGTCGGCGGCGTGGCTGCCCTCGTCCGCGCGACGGGCGCCCCCTTCGCCATCCACGCGGCGGACGCCAAGCTTGCGGCCCGCGCCGGCGAGATGAGCGAGGTGGGCAGGAGCTACGACGAGAACGCCCCGGAGCCGGACGTCCTTCTCGCCGAGGGCGACGTCCTCTCTGTGGGGACCGCCACGTTCACCGTGATGGAGACGCCGGGCCACACGCCGGGCGGCGTGGTGCTCGTGGGCGGCGGCACGGCCGAGGGCGTGGCCTTCGTGGGCGATACGCTCTTTCCCGGCAGCCACGGTCGTACGGACTTGGCGGGCGGTGACGAGGGGCAGATCATGGCGTCGCTGCATCGGATGGCGCTGGAGATTCCGCCCGCGACCACGCTGCTCTGCGGCCACGGCCCGGCCACGACGATGGCCCGCGAGCTCGCCCAGAACCCGTTCCTGCTGTAGGAGCGCCGCGGGCGTGGCCCCGTCTCGGCGTTCCTTCCTGCCCCCGCACTCTTAGGTGAGCAAATTTCCGCAACTGTCTTGCATGGTTTTCCTAGGTGAGTCGCGTTTGCGCAGCTTGTGAGAGGAACATCTCCTTAGGTGAGCGGCGATGGTTCAAATAATGTGCTCACCTAAGCGGGAGGGCGCCATGCGGGAGGGCGCCATATCTGTGCAGAGGGGCCCGCATCTGGGCAGGACATCCATGTGAGGGGGTAGGCGAGGAAGGTGCCCGAGGCGGGGCTCGAACCCGCACGAGTTTCCCCAACGGTTTTTGAGACCGTCGCGTCTGCCAATTCCGCCACTCGGGCCTGAGGGCGCATGTCGCATGCGAGAAGAACTATACCAGACCGCGCGTTTTTGTCGCCAGCGGGGTATATAGTCAGCGTAGTCGAACATCCCACGAGAGAGAGGAACTCCCATGGCGCTTTCCAACGAGGTCACCACGGTTCTGAACGAGCAGATCAACAAGGAGCTGTACTCCAGCTATCTCTACCTCACCTTCGCCGACTACTACGAGGACCGCGGCCTCAAGGGCTTTGCCAACTGGTACGAGATCCAGGCCAAGGAGGAGATGGACCACGCGCTGGCCATCCGCCGCTACCTGCTCGACAACGACTTCAAGCCCACGATGGAGGCCATCGCCAGGCCGGACAAGACCTTCGACAACGACCTCGCGCCCCTCGAGGCGGGCCTCGAGCACGAGGAGTACGTCACGAGCCTCATCCACCACTGCTACGAGGTCGCGCACGCCGAGCACGACGTGCGCACGATGAAGTTCCTCGACTGGTTCGTGGAGGAGCAGGGCGAGGAGGAGACCAACGCCCGCGACATGATCACCAACATGAAGCTCTTCGGCTGCGACCCCAAGGGCCTCTATGACCTCGACCGCGAGTACCAGGCCCGCACCTACGTGCAGTCCGCCTCCCTCAAGCTCTAGTCGATTTGGGGACGGGTTATTCCCGGCAGAGGAAACGGGACAGGCCTCCCGCGTGGCCTGTCCCGTTTCGTCTGCCGGGAATAACCCGTCCCCAAATCCTTATTGTGGAGGTTGTCTGGCGAGAAAAACCTGTTGCCGTAGCACTTCTCGCGTGCTATTCTCCTCTAGTGTGCTTTTTGCGAAGCGGGACTTCGGTCCCCACCTACACGGCGCCTGCGGGCAGCTGTCTGGTCAGACAACGTAGCTTTCTCGTCCCCTCGGGGACGTGTGTCGTCTCCCGGATGCTGCATGGCGTCGGGAGTTTTTTCTATGCGGCGGGAGCCGCAACGAGAGGAAGGTGTGAACGATAGCCAGGAACGACGGTCCTCGCATCAATGAGGAGATCACTTCCCGCACGTGCCGCCTGATTGGCATCGACGGCTCGCAGCTTGGTCTGTTCGGCGTGCGCGACGCTCTGCGCATTGCTCGTGACCAGGGTCTCGACCTCGTCGAGATCGCGCCGAACGCGGAGCCCCCGGTCTGCAAGATGCTCGACTACCGCAAGTTCAAGTACGAGCAGGACCGCAAGGCCAAGGCCGCCCGCAAGAACCAGGCTAGGGTCGAGGTCAAGGAGATGAAGTTCCGCCCCAAGATTGATGTGGGCGACTACGAGACCAAGAAGGGTCACGTCATCCGCTTCCTCAAGAAGGGCGCCCGCGTCAAGATCACGATCATGTTCCGCGGTCGTGAGATGGCCCACCCCGAGCAGGGTCGCATGGTGCTCGATCGCCTCGCCGAGGACCTGAAGGACGTGGCAACGGTCGAGCAGAAGCCTCTCATGGAGGGTCGCAACATGCACATGACGATCGTCCCGATCAAGGGCGCCTTCGAGAAGAAGGCTGATGGGGACGGCGATGTCACCACGGAGAAGGAGAACTAGCATGCCCAAGATGAAGACGCACAAGGGTACGGCCAAGCGCTTCCGCCGCACCGGCTCTGGCAAGATCATGCGCGCCAAGGCGTTCAAGAGCCACATCCTGACCAAGAAGTCGCCCAAGCGCATCCGTGGCTTCCGCCAGGAGACCGTCATCTCCCCCGCGGACGTCAAGACCGTCTCCCAGCGCATGGGTTCCAACTAGGCGCGCGAGCGTCCTCGATTCAGTCTCACCAAGGAGTTGATCAGATATGGCACGAGTCAAGCGCGCCGTCGCCGGCCGTAAGAAGCGTCAGACGCTCGTCGAGCGCACCAAGGGCTACTACGGAGTCCGCTCCCGCACCTTCCGCGGCATGAAGGAGCAGGCCCAGCACTCCGGCCAGTACGCCTACCGCGATCGTCGCAACAAGAAGCGCGAGTTCCGCGCCCTGTGGATTCAGCGCATCAACGCCGCCGCCCGCATCAACGGCCTGTCCTACAGCAAGCTGATGCACGGCCTCAAGCTCGCTGGCGTCGAGCTCGACCGCAAGGTCCTCGCTGAGATTGCCTACAGCGACGAGCAGACCTTCGCCGACATCGCCGAGGTCGCCAAGAAGGCCCTCGCTGACGCGGAGTAGATGAGGCAGGGGGACCGTCCCCTCGTATCATGTGCGCCCCGGGTTTCTCGCCTGGGGCGCTTTTTTTGGCTGGTCGGGTCGTGTCGTGCCACCCGCATAACCTTTACGACATGACATCCGACCTGCTCGGGGCCTACGATTCGGTAGTCAGGCGAGAAGGACGGAAGAAGGGGGTCCCATGGGCGAGCGATCACGGACGGCGGTTCGGACGGTGCTGTGGGTGGCATGGGGGCTGGCGCTCCTGCTGCTGCCGGCGCTGCTTCAGTCGTATCAGTACAACGCGCAGCTGTCTCCCGGCCGGGACGACTCTGCGATGCCGCTGAGCTACTTCCTCTGGACGTCGGCCATCCCCCTTTCCGTGGTGACGGCCGCGCTTGCGTGGGCGCTTCGCGACCGTCTGGGGCGGCGGAGGCGCGCTCTGGCGGGCGCGGGCATCGTGGTCCTTCTCGCGTACCTGGCCGCTGCGGCGGCGTACTACCTGTGGTTCCCCTGGGAGATGGGCGGCCTCGTGCGCGCCCTCGGCTGGGCCGAGCGCATCCTGCGCTGGGGGTCGTGGGCCCTCTGGGGCATGGCGCTCCCCGTGTGGGCGCTACGTGCCGCGCCGGCCTCCGCGGCCCCGGCCTCCCTGCTCGACGGGATCCGCGGGGCAGACGCCCTCAGCGAGCGCGAGCGCGCGATTGCTGAGGCGCTCGCCACGGGCAGCACCGTCGCGCAGGTGGCGGCAGCGCTGGGACTGAGCTCGTCCACCGTGATGACATATCGCTCGCGCGCGTGCGAGAAGCTCGGCGTGACCTCGCTCGACGAGCTGCGCCCGGCCGTTCGGGGCGCAGCCGCCTCGCCGGCGGCCTTTGACGTGACGTCTCCTGGCGCGCCCGCGCTCATGGTCATGACGCTCTGCGTCGGTCTCGTCGTGCGGCTCCTCGCCCGCGTGACGCTTTCGAGCGGCAGCTCCATGGACCAGGCGCTTGGGCTCCTCCTCGTCCCCGTCGCCCTAGCGTTCCCCTGGCTCGTGCTCCTCGCCTACGCGCGCCTTCGCAGCATGCACGTTCGCCCGCGCTGGGTCACGATGCGACTCGGGCTTGTCCTTCTTGCGCTCGCCCTCTTCGGGCTGCTCGCCGGCGGCGGAGGGTATGGGCTCGAGATTCAGATGCCCGGCGGATTCATCAGCCTCAACGCGCTCGGCATCATCGGCAACGCCTGCGCGGTGGCGGCACTGGCGCCGTACCTCCTCTGGCCGCACGAGCGCGTGACCACGACCCTCGACGAGGAGCGCTGCGTGCTCTACCTGCGCGGTCGCGGGGCAGGGGAGCTTCAGGCCCATGTGCTCACGCAGATCGCGCTCGGGCGCAGCGCGCCCGATATCTGCGAGTCGCTCCATGTGGCGCGCGGGACCGTGAACGCCTATCGCGCGCAGGGCTACGAGCTGCTTGGGGTGCACAGCAGCCGCGAGCTCACCGACCTGCTTGCCCGTGACGTGGGGAGGGTGCCGTCCGCCGGCAAAACGCGACCGTCCGCGGATGACTCCGTCACGACTGAGTAAGCCGCCGCATGGAGGGAAGAAGAGCAGTAACAAAGAACATCGTCGCTACCCACAAAGCGACCGTCAGAGGAGGCGAGTCCAGTGAACACAGAAGATATAGCAGGGTTTGGACCCGCCTTCCGCGTGACCGAGACCCGTTAGACACTGGGCGAGCGCACTCGCCGACATTCTCCGACATCAGCATCGGATTTGGGTCGTTGAAAGAAGCGTCTGGAGCGGGTCCAAGCATTGAATTGCCTTGTCAGCCCACCAACTCCTGAGACAGGTGATTCCACCCTAATACGCAACGATGCGGGGCGGCGCAATGGGGCGCCGCCCCTGTTTCTGTGTCGGTGAAACGCGCCACGCATGACTTCGGCGGATACCGTCACGGGGAACGTCTGCCGGCACTCATGAGTGCCGGCAAGGAGTGTCGGCCGAACCTGCTGGCGATGGGCAGGAGTGTCGGCTTCTTCTCGGACTTTATCGAGAAGTGCCGGCTCCAACCGGTCGTCGGGCCGGCACTCATGAGTGAGATCGGAAGGAGGACAAAAGGGGCCGTCGCCAATCGTGGCGACGGCCCCGTGACGTGCCGAGAAGAACGTTCTTCTCGCCTAGTCCTTCTTGATCCAGCTGAACATGGAGCGGATCTTCTCGCCGGTCTTCTCGATCGGGTGGGAGTTGATCTCCTCGCGCTTCTCGAGCAGCCACTTGTGGTCGTTGTTGCAGTCGTCGACGAACTCCTGCGCGAAGGAGCCGTCCTGGATGCGGGCGAGGATGCGCTTCATGGCCTCGCGGGACTCAGCGTTGATGACCTGCGGGCCGGCGTAGTACTCGCCGTACTCGGCGGTGTTGGAGATCGAGTAGTTCATGAAGTGGATGCCGGACTCGTACATGAGGTCGACGATCATCTTCATCTCGTGGTAGACCTCGAAGTAGGCCAGCTCCTCGGGGTAGCCCGCCTCGGTCAGGGTCTCGAAGCCGGCCTTCACGAGCTCGACGAGGCCGCCGCAGAGCACGGCCTGCTCGCCGAAGAGGTCCTCCTCGGTCTCCTCCTTGAAGGTGGCCTTGATGATGCCGGAGCGGGCGCCGCCGACGCCCCAGCAGTAGGACAGGACGATGTCCCAGGCGTCACCGGTGGCGTCCTGGTAGACGCAGGCGAGGTCGGGCACGCCGGAGCCCTCGGTGTACTGGCGGCGCACGATGTGGCCCGGGCCCTTGGGGGCGCACATGATGACGTTGACGTCCTCGGGGGCCTTGATGTAGCCGTAGTGGATGTTGAAGCCGTGGGCAAAGGCGAGGGTGTCGCCGGCCTTGAGGTGCGGCGCGACGTGCTCCTCGTAGACCTTGGGCTGGGTCTCGTCGGGGACGAGCATCATGATGACGTCGGCCTCCTCCGCCGCGTCGTCCATGCTCATGACCTTGAGGCCGGCCTCCTTGGCGGCCTGGGCGCTCTTGGAGCCCTCGCGCAGGCCGACGCGGACGTCAACGCCAGAGTCCAGGAGGTTCAGCGCGTGGGCGTGGCCCTGGGAGCCGTAGCCGATGATGGCGACCTTCTTGCCCTGGATGACGCTCGGGTCCACGTCCTTCTCGTAGTAGATGTCGACGGCCATGTTCTTCTCCTTTGCTGCGATGAGACAATGGGGACAGGTTCATTTGTCTCATCACGCACGTTGTCGTGACGGTACGTTCCTATGTGAGATGAGACAAATGAACCTGTCCCCATTGTCTCATGTGACACCTTGCCTACTGCGCGCCGCGGGACATCGCTATCTTGCCGGTGCGCGTGAGCTGCTTGATGCCGTAGCTGCGGAAGAGGTCCTCCATCGCGTCGAGCTTGCTCGCGGTGCCGGTGGCCTCGATCGTGAGCGTGTTCCTGCCCACGTCCACCACCTTGGCGCGGAAGACGTTGGCGATCTCGATGACCTCGTGACGGCGCTCGGGAGCTGCCTGGACCTTGAAGAGCACGAGCTCGCGCTCGACGGCCTCCTCGTAGGTGAGGTCGGAGATCTTGTAGACCGAGACGAGCTTGTGCAGCTGCTTGGTGATCTGCTCGAAGCCGACCTCGTCCGCCTCCACGATGATGGTCATGCGCGAGAGGCTCTCGTCCTCGGTGGGGGCCACGGTGAGCGACTCGATGTTGAAGCCGCGGCGGCTGATGAGGCCCGTCACGCGGGAGAGCACGCCCGGCTTGTTCTCAACGAGAACGGAAAGCAGGTAGTTCATCACTCATCAACTCCTTCGTGGGACGGCTTGACGCGGGGACGGCCCGCCTCGCCGAAGCCCTTCTCGCTGACGCGCACGCCGCCGAGCGTGACGTCGAGGGCGCCGATGATGTCGTCGATCGGGGCGCCGGGCGCGACCATCGGGTAGACGGTCTGCTGGGCGGGGATCATCACGTCGAGCAGGTAGGGCTCGTCGGAGGCGAGCATCTCGTCGAGGGCGGCGTCGACCTCCTCGGGCTTCTCGATGCGGCGGGCGCGCCAGCCGTAGGCGTCGGCGAGCTTGACGAAGTCGGGGTTGTCGGCGAGCTCGGTGAACGAGAAGCGGTCGTTGTAGAAGAGGTGCTGCCACTGGTGGACCATGCCGAGCGCGCGGTTGTCGATGATGAGGACCTTGACCGGCACGTTGTTGATCTTCGCCGTGGCCATCTCCTGGCTGTTCATCTGGAAGGAGCCGTCGCCGGCGATGCAGACGACCTGCTCGTCGGGGCAGCCGATCTTGGCTCCGATGGCCGCGGGGAAGCCGAAGCCCATCGTGCCGAGGCCGCCGGAGGAGAGGAACGTGCGCGCGTGCTCGCGGTGGATGTTCTGGAGCGCCCACATCTGGTGCTGGCCCACCTCCGTGGTCACGATGGAGGCGTGCGGGTCGAGCTTGTCGGAGAGCGTCTCGAGAAGGACCTCGGGCGCGATCTTGCCCTCGTAGTCGGCGAAGTCCGGGGTGTAGAACGGCCAGCGCTCGCGCCAGCCGAAGACCTCGTCGCGCCATGCCTCGCACGCGGGCCGCGCGCCCATCTTCTCCAGGCGCTCGTTCACGGCGGCGAGGACCACCTTGACGTCGCCGACGATGGGGACGTTGGGGTTGATGATCTTGCCGATCTCGGCGGGGTCGATGTCGATGTGGATGATCTTGGCGTGCGGTGCAAACTCGGAGACCTTGCCGGTCACGCGGTCCGAGAAGCGCGCGCCGCAGGCGATGATGAGGTCGGACTCGGTGACGGCCATGTTGGCGTACTTGGAGCCGTGCATGCCCACGGGGCCGAGGTTGAGCGGGTTGGAGCAGGGGATGGCCGCCTTGCCCATGAGGGTGGTGACCACGGGGATCTGCATGCGCTCGGCGAGCTCGACGAGCTCGGGGCAGGCATGCGACGCCACGATGCCGCCGCCGGCCATGATGAGGGGGCGCTTGGCGCCGCAGATGAGCTCGGCGGCCTGCTTGACCTGCTTGGCGTTGCCCTTGTAGGTGGGACGGTAGCTCGGGATGCTCACGGTGTCCGGGTAGTGGAAGACCATCTCGGAGCCGGAGAGGTCGCTCGGGATGTCAATGAGGACGGGGCCCGGCCGTCCAGTCGAGGCGATGTAGAAGGCCTCGCGGAAGGTGCGCGTGAGCTCGTCGGTGGACTGCAGGAGGAAGCTGTGCTTGACGATGGGCATGGTGATGCCCACGATGTCGGACTCCTGGAAGGCGTCCGTGCCGATGACGCCGCGTGTGACCTGGCCCGTGATGACGACGAGCGGGACGGAGTCCATGTAGGCGGTGGCGATGCCCGTGACGGTGTTGGTGGCGCCGGGGCCGGAGGTGACGAGCACTACGCCCACCTTGCCCGTGGCGCGGGCGTAGCCGTCCGCCATGTGCGTGGCGCCCTGCTCGTGGCGGGCGAGCACGTGGTGGATCTTCTTGGAGTCGTAGAGGGCGTCGTAGATCTTGATGGCCTGGCCGCCGGGGTAGCCGAAGATGGTGTCCACGCCCTCGGCCTCGAGGCTGGCGATGATGGCCTGCGCCCCGGTCATGGTCTTGCCCTCGTGCTCCGTCTTGCTTCCGGGCCCGAACGGGCGCCCCTCGATGGCGCGCTGCCGCCGGGCGATCTTCTCCTCGGTGGTGATCATGAGAGGTAGGCCCCCTTGTCTGCGCTCGTGACCAGCTTTGCGTAACGGGAGAGGACTCCCGTGGTGTACTTGGGCGCGGGCGGCTGCCACGCGGCGCGTCGCTCGGCGAGAACCTCCTCGGGGACGCGCAGCTCGAGCGTGCCCGCCTGGATGTCGATGTCGATGACGTCGCCCTCCTCGACGAGCGCGATCGGGCCGCCGGCGGCAGCCTCAGGGGAGACGTGGCCGATGCACGGGCCCTTGGAGGCGCCGGAGAAGCGCCCGTCGGTGATGAGGGCCACGGAGCTCGCGAGGCCCATGCCGCAGATGGCGGAGGTGGGGGTGAGCATCTCGCGCATGCCGGGGCCGCCCGAGGGGCCCTCGTATCGGATGACCACCACGTCGCCCGGGTTTATCGCCCCGCCGAAGATGGCCTTGCAGGCCTCCTCCTCGGAGTCGAAGACGCGCGCGGGGCCGCTGTGCCGCCACATGCCCGGGTCCACGGCGCTCTTCTTGACGACGCCGCAGTCAGGGGCGAGGTTGCCGCGCATGACCTTGAGGCCGCCGTCGGGGGAGTAGGCGTCGTCCACGCTGCGGACGACCTCGCCGTCAACGGGCGGGCAGGCCGCCACCCACTCGGCCATGGTGCCGTGGCAGGTGAGGGCGTCCATCGCGAGGTGCCCCGTGCGGCCGAGCTCGCCGATGATGGCGGAGACGCCGCCCACGTCGTTGAGGTCCTGGATGTGGAGCGGGCCTGCCGGCGCGATGCGCACGATGTTGGGCGTCTCGGCGCTGGCGCGGTCCCAGTCGTCCATCGTGACGGGGCAGCCGGCGGCCTGCGCGATGGCCGTGAGGTGGAGCATCGTGTTGGTGGAGCCGCCGAAGGCCATGTCGAGCACCATGCCGTTGTGGATGGCCGCGGAGGTGATGATCTGGCGGGCCGTCACGTTCTTCTCGACCAGCTCCATGACCTTCATGCCGGCCTGCTTGGCGAGGCGGATGCGCTCCGAGTAGACGGCGGGCACGGTGCCGTTGCCGGGAAGGGCGATGCCGAGGGCCTCGGCGAGGCAGCAGATGGAGTTGGCGGTGAACATGCCCGAGCAGCTGCCGCAGGTGGGGCAGGCCGTGCCCTCGAGCCAGTGGCACTCCTCCTCGCTCATGGTGCCGGCGGTGACCTGGCCCACGGCGTCAAAGAGGGAGTTGAGGTCGGTCTGGCTGCCGTCGCGCCCGCGGCCGGCGAGCATCGGGCCGCCGGAGACGAGCACAGTCGGGATGTCCAGGCGCGCCGCGGCGATGAGCATGCCGGGGACTATCTTGTCGCAGCTGGGGATAAGGACCATCGCGTCGAACTGGTGGCCCTGGATCGCGCACTCAACGGAGTCGGCGATGACCTCGCGGGAGGTGAGGCTGTAGTGCATGCCCTCGTGGTTCATGGCGATGCCGTCGCACACGCCAATGGTGTTGACCTGGAGCGGCGTGCCGCCAGCCATGCGCACGCCGGCCTTGACGGCGTCGGCGATCTGCTGGAGGTGAAGGTGGCCGGGGATGACCTCGTTCTGGGCGGAGACCACGGCCACGAGCGGCCGGTCGAGCTCCTCGTCAGTGAGGCCGTCCGCCTTGAGAAGGCTCCGGTGCGGTGCGCGTGCCAGGCCCCGCTTGATCATGTCGCTTCTGAGTTCCACGTCCTCCCTCGCTTTCTCTTGTCGCTGGCGAGAAATGCGAGGCGCAGAACCTCGAAGCCGTAACGGTGGCTGCCGGCGCGCGGTACTTCTCGGCGCGTCGGCGGGGTTGGCCCGCTGCCCGCGCGGAGGTTCTCGCAAGCTGCTCGAGGGAGTCTTCGGGGCCGTCCGGCGCGGGTTCTCACGCTGCCCGCTCGCTGTGGGACGGATGCGGCCCGTACTGGCCCTGTCATCGCATTTGCTCGTTGGCGGACACTCTACGCGGCGCGTGTTTCCGGGACGTAATCACCCGTGAACGGCGCGGTTTCGCCCGCGAACGGTGAGGAAGGCCGTGGGCTAGGAATCTATGCGTCTCCAAGATCAGGGTGTTGCACCGTGAAAAACTCAAAGCATGAGAAAGAACAGGCAGCATGCGGAAATGAGCGCTATAGCAAAGAGTGCAACCAAAGTGAGGCAACCGCCCTTTGTTGCTGGTGCTTCTATAGATGGCTTGGTGTCGACAGATGGCTTGGTGGGCTCTTTCCTCTGGTCACGTAGTCTCACGGCTTCGCTGGTTACCAAATCTTGGGGGTCGAGCCTTCCGTTGCCGTTCCAGTCCAGAAAATTCATTACCTTATCCGATCTCACGCCTGTATTTCATTGACTGGATATAGCTGAGCAAGCCGCTCGAGCTCTTTTGCTCGCCAAGATAAAAATGCATCGATATGCTCGATAGATCCTACGGGTTCGGCCCACTCGAACTCTTCAATTTCCCACCGTGGGTCTTCATTGTTTGCCAAGTCTCGGGTGGGGGGAAGTATCGAACAAATCCCGTTGTAGAGCGCTGCGGCCTTCCTTTGAAGAAGCTTGCGAAGAGGCTCGCACTTATCGGTTGGCTTCATGAGGCTGTCACATATATAAATCGTGTTGCTTGCTGAAGTGAACAGACCGGGAAGTGCCTGACGATCTGTCCCGAAACCCGTATAAGGGGCTTCTTCGAAGAATCTATCTTCGCCCTTGTGGTCAAGCAGGTGCGCAAGGGAGTAGCCTTCCGGCCCTTTGTTAGAGAAGCGCCTCCCTGTGAACGCGAAGGCCCAGATCTGTTTTGGATAGGAGTTGTCATCGAGGGTCAGAGCACCATTTAGCTTCTTGAACCAATTCTCACGATTTCGGTTCCTAAACTGATTTATCTCGTCTGTGCCGCTATGGCGTCTTACCCCAGGAAATGCACATGCGGAGCCGGACCAAAGATACAAATCTGGACTGATGCCGCGAATCGCCAGCATCTCCTGGAATGCGGGGCGATTCCGTTCATTGTCTAGGACGATAGCCTCAACTATATCTGGGCTCAAAAAGCGTACGTACTTTGTGGTTGTGCGAGCGAGTGCAAGAAGGTCGTCTTCTGTTGGCCGGTCCCACTTGGGCCAATGTGATACGGGGCGTTTCCGCGTAGCAGTCCTGGGGGAGTTTAATGGGGAGAATATCTGCACACCCTCAGAGCCTACTCCGCGTTTTGACAGGCGAAAGTCGCGGTATAGAACTAGAGCGTTTCTGAGCGAGGCAGTTCCGCTTCGAGTGTCTCCCTTGATTTTTATCGAGTGACGTGGTGATTGATTGACGCGAGCATCGTCTGCCGAGTATTCGAATTTCTCCAAAAGTGAGACGAGCTCATCTCTTTCGAAGTTCTTATCGATATTCTCCTCTTCGTCGTTGATGCGACGGCAGCGTGAGACGGCATTGGATACAGCTGCTTCGCTGAGATGCCTGGTGTGCCTAAGAAACTGGATGAATTCATCCTCATACTCAATCGGATCTCGCACTATTGCCTCCTTGTCATGTGTTTGGCCTAGGTATGGTCACGAGCTTGCGCTAGATTTCGCCGTCGGCCTACGATGACGTCCGGGTGAGGGTGTGGGCGAGAAGGACCGCGGGTCTCTGGGGGTCGCTGCCGCGCTAGGCGAGCGCGGCGTCCATGAGCTCCATGAGGCGCGCGGCGGCCTTCTTCTTGAGGTAGAAGCGAAATCCGCTCAGCGTCTCCTGCTCGGCGCCGTAGGAAAGCGCCCCGTTCAGGCCGACGCACACGACGGCGGACGAGAAGAAGGTCACCCCGCGACGCTCGAGCTCGCAGCTTGCGACGTCATCGGCAAGGTCTACGGTCCACAGGCCCACGGGGTTTTTGGCGATGACGCTCCTGTTCGTCAGGTACAGCCGTGAGCCGGCGCCGCCGAGGAGCTGGTCCGTCTCGGTCCCGAAGCACGAGAGCGGGGCCTCGAACACGACCTTTTCGCCTTCCGCCAGGCTAAGGTCGATGTTCACGTGCAACTCGGGCAGCGAGTCGAGGTACGCAGCGCTCATAGCGCTTCCTTCCACGAATGATACGAAGGAACTGTCCCAACGTATCACAGCGAAGTCTGGGTGAGGGTCGGCGAGAAGCCCGCGGCCTCGAGGGCGTCCACGATCTGCGCCTTGTGGTCGGTGCCGAAGGCCTCGATCGTCACGCGTAGCTCCACCGCGGCGTTGCGGTTGGTGCTCACGAACTGGTTGTGCTCGAGCTTGATGACGTTGCCGTTCTGCTCGGCGATGACGCTCGCCACGCGCACGAGCATGCCGGGGCGGTCGGGCAGAAGCACGCTCACGGTGAAGATGCGGTCGCGCTGGATGAGGCCGTGCTGCACCACCGAGCTCATCGTGATGACGTCCATGTTGCCGCCCGAGAGGATGGCCACCACGCGCTTGTTCTCTGCCGGCAGGTGCTTGAGCGCGGCCACCGTGAGCAGGCCGGAGTTCTCCACGATCATCTTGTGGTTCTCGACCATGTCGAGAAACGCCACGATGAGCTCCTCGTCGGGCACGGTCATGACGTCGTCGAGGTTCGCCTGCAGGTAGGGGAAGACGGCGTCACCCACCTCGAGCACCGCGGTGCCGTCGGCGATGGTGTTGGCGCTCGGCAGGCGCACGGGATGCCCCGTCTCGAGCGCCGCCGTGAGCGAGGGCGCGCCCGCCGGCTCCACGCCAATCACGCGGATCTTGGGGTTGTAGAGCTTGGCGAAGGTCGCCACGCCGCACGAGAGGCCGCCTCCGCCCACGGGCACGAGGATCGTGTCGACGAGCGGCAGCTCGGAGACGACCTCCATGGCAATGGTGCCCTGGCCGGTGGAGACCACGGGGTCGTTGAAGGGGTGGATGAAGGTGTAGCCCTCGCGCTCGGCGAGCTCGAGGGCGTAGTCGCAGGCCTCGTCGTAGACATCGCCGTGGAGCACGACCTCGGCGCCGTAGTGCTTGGTGCGCTCCACCTTGATGAGCGGCGTCGTCTCGGGCATCACCACGACCGAGCGTGCGCCGGCGCGCGTGGCGGCAAAGGCCACGCCCTGCGCGTGGTTGCCGGCGCTCGCGGTGATGATGCCGCGGGAGAGCTCCTCGGGCGAGAGGGTCGAGATCTTGTAGTAGGCGCCGCGGACCTTGTAGGCGCCGGTGCGCTGCAGGTTCTCGGGCTTGAGCCACACGCGGTTGCCCGTGCTCGCCGAGAAGTGTGGGCTCTCCACGAGCTTGGTCTCGAGCGTGACCTCACGGACCTTCTCGGACGCCTCCTCAAACGCCTCGAGCGAGAGCATCTCTGCCATGGCGGGCTCCTTTGCTAGTTGGTGACGGCGCGCAGAAGGCCGCGCCGGCGCGGTTTCGGTCTGCCTATAGTAGACCTCGCCGCGCGCTTGCGCGCCGGCACGCCGAAAGGGGGCACACAATGGAAACCAACAAGGGACGCCCGGGCGAGAAGGACCTCGCGGGCGAGAAGGACCTCGGCACGCCGCTCTTCCAGATCCACGACGCGAGCGTCGTGCGCGGCGGCAAGACCATCCTGCACGTGGGCGACTTCAGCCTCGCGGAGGGTGAGCACGTTGCCCTTCTCGGTCCCAACGGCGCGGGCAAGTCGACCTTCATCCAGCTGCTCACGCGCGAGGTCTTCCCGATCTGGCGCGAGGAGCCCCCGGTGCGCTTCCGCGGTGCCGCGCGCCCGCAGCTCGCCGATATTAAGCGCACGCTCGGCATCGTGAGCTCGACGATGCACGACCAGGTGCGCGTTCACCTGCCGGTCATTGACATCGTGGTGGGCGGCCTGTTCGGCACGCTTGGCGTTCCTTTGCGCGGCGAGGTGGGCGAGAAGGACCGCGCGCTCGCCGGGGACGCCCTCGAGCGGCTCGGCATCGCCGAGCTTGCCGGCCGCGACGTGATGACGCTCTCCACGGGGCAGGTGCGCCGCGTGCTCGTTGCCCGCGAGCTCGTGCGCGACCCGCAGGTCCTCATCTTCGACGAGCCGTGCACGGGCCTCGACCCCGAGGGCATGTACCACGTGCGCAAGACCATGGGGACGCTCGCGGCGGAGGGGCGCTCGGTGGTGCTCGTGACGCACTACCCCGAGGACATCATCCCCGCGATCGGGCGCGTGCTTCTCATCAAGGACTCCGAGGTCTTTGCGGACGGCCCCAAGGCCGAGCTTCTCACGAGTGGGGTCATGAGCGAGCTCTTCGACGTGCCCCTCATGGTGGGGGAGTCGTGCGGCTGGTACTCGCTGCGCGGCGAGTACGGGGAGTAGCGCGCCCTTCTCGATCGCCCTGCACTCGAGCATGCCCGGGCGCACGGTTCTTCTCGCCAGAGGGCCCGGTCCGTGCGCCGGGGCATGCTCGCTCGTGACGCCGCACGAAAAAGGCGGGCACCCGTACCGGGCACCCGCCTGACGTTTCCTGGTGGAGACGAGGGGATTCGAACCCCCGGCCTCTGCCTTGCGAAGGCAGCGCTCTCCCAGCTGAGCTACGTCCCCAGGCGCATTGCGCGTTGGCTATTGTGGCAGGGCGCCCCGACGATGTCAAGCGCCAATCGGGAATTGCCCCTCAGGGTGCTCCTACCTTGCCGCGCCGCCGCCGGGCGAGAAGAACGTCGCCTCGGCACAAAGACGCCCCCTGCGGCGAATAATGAACCCACCTCTCAGAAGGTGGGTGTCCCCATCGCGCGTTCCGGCTTTCCCATCAACGGGGAATACCCGTACTGAACACGAGATATCGGACTCCCTCGTAACGCTTGTCGGTTCACCCAGTTTGACCGCAGGGGGACGACACCACCTACTATAGGGGTTCTTGCGGGGGATACCAGTCTTGACATGGGGCTTCTTCTCGGCAACAGTTAGGGAGAACGTGTGCGTCGCGCGGTTATGCCGCAGCTCAAGCTCCCCTTCAGCTCATATGTGACCCGTTTCCGCTATCATGGCAGGGCAGCTGCTGGGACCGCGTGCCGGGGAGGGGACGAGGTGGATTCAGACCTGATGCCATATCTGTGCCTTCTCGCGGCATCCTTCCTCGTCTCGCTCGCATCGACGCCGCTCGCGCGCCGAATCGCCGTGTGGTGCGGCGCCGTTGACTACCCCAATGCCCGCAGGATCAACAAGAAGCCCATCCCGCGCATGGGGGGCGTCGCCATCTTCCTCGGCATCGTCGCCGCCTTCGTCGTCCAGTACCTGGGGACCACCTTCTGGGGATGGCCCGTGGTGCTCGTGCCGTCTCCGCGCCTCGAGGTCAACTACTGGCTGCTCGTCCTCGCGTTTCTCGTCATCTTCTTCACCGGCCTGCTCGACGACCGCTTCTCGCTCTCGCCGCGCCAGAAGCTCTCCGGCCAGGCGCTCGCCGCCGTCATCGCCGTGGCGGGTGGCCTCGTCATCGGGGACATCTCCAACCCCTTCGTTCCCGGCGGGTTCGTCCACCTGGGGTGGCTCGCCTACCCGGTGACCGTGGTCTACCTCGTGGCCTACACCAACATCATCAACCTCATCGACGGCCTCGACGGCCTCGCCGCCGGCATCTCGGCCATCGCGAGCTTCACCATGTTCGTGCTCTCCGTCTGGGCGGGCCGGCTCGACGCCGCCGCGCTCTCCGTCGCCGTGGCGGGCTCGTCGCTCGGCTTCCTCCGCTTCAACTTCCACCCGGCATCCATCTTCATGGGAGACTCGGGCGCCCTCACGCTCGGCTTCGCCCTCGGGACGGTGTCCCTGCTCTCCGTCACGCGCTTCGCGGGCCTCACCACCATCATCGTGCCGCTCGTGATCGCGGCCGTGCCCATCATCGACACCTTCTCCGCCATCGTGCGGCGCCTACGCGGGCACACGGGCATCGGCCACGCGGACCGCGGGCACATCCACCACCGCCTCATCGACGAGGGCTTCGACCAGCGCCAGGCCGTGCTGCTCATGTACGGGTGGACGGGGCTCATGTGCGTGGGGTCGCTCGTGATGACGCAGGTCGAGACCGTGCCGCGCATCGCCATCTTCTGCGTGCTGCTGGTGGTCTCGATGGCCTTCGCCCGCCACCTCCACCTCTTCGAGCCGGTCCTGCTGCATCACTACAACCCCAAGACCGGGGCGGACGAGCTCGTCGCGCCGGGGGACGCCGCCTTCGAGGAGGAGAAGAGGAACCTCCGCCGGCGCAGGGGGGACGACTAGCGTGGCGGGCGAGAGGGACGTCGCCCCGGAGCTCGGCCCCGCGGCCTATGACCGCTGCGAGCTCTGCCCGAGGCGCTGCGGCGCCGCGCGCTCGGAGGGCCGTCCCGGGATGTGCGGCATGACCTCGACCCTGACGGTGGCGAGAAGCGCCCTGCACTTCTGGGAGGAGCCGCCCATCTCCGGCGAGGCGGGCTCCGGCGCCATCTTCTTCTCGGGCTGCCCGCTCCGCTGCGTCTTCTGCCAGAACCACGAGATCTCGAGCGGCGGCTTTGGCCTGCCCGTTACGGCGTCGCGCCTCGCGGAGATGATGCTCGAGCTCCAGGCGCAGGGCGCGCTCAACGTCAACCTCGTGACCCCGCTTCACTTTGCCCCGCACGTCCGCGAGGCGGTCCTTCTCGCGCGGGGCGCCGGGCTCGAGGTGCCGGTGGTCTGCAACACGTCCGGCTACGAGCTGCCGGGGGTAGTCCGCGCCCTCGCGGACGTCGTCGACGTCTGGCTCACCGACTTCAAGTACGCGAGCCCCGCGCTCGCGGCCGAGCTCTCCCGCGCCCGGGACTATCCCGAGCTCGCCGCGGCCTCGCTCGCCGTCATGGTCGACGCCGTGCGCGCGGCGGGCGGCCGCTCCTGCGCGCCCGACGGCGCCATGCGGTGCGGCGTGATCGTCCGTCACCTCGTGCTCCCGGAGCATGTCGACGACTCCTGCGCCGTGCTCGACCGCGTCTGGGACATCGCGGGCAACGACGTGGACCTCTCCGTGATGAACCAGTACACGCCCAACGAGGCGTGCCGCCGCGCGGGCGGCGCGCTGGCGCGCGGCGTCACCGACGAGGAGTACGAGCTCGTGCTCTGCCATGCCGACGACCTGGGCTTCGAGAGGATCTGGTGGCAGGAGGGCGGGACGGTCTCGGAGAGCTTCGTGCCCGCCTTCGACGCCACGGGCGTGGAGGGTCCCGAGCTCGGCGCGGCGGGCGGAGCTCCTGGGGTATAAACTGTTGTCACTGCAGGGGCACGACTGACGGAGGTCGCATGGCGGACAGGACCGGTCTCACCGACGAGGAGCGCGCGGAGCTCGAGGAGCTCAGGGCCGAGAAGGCCGCGCGCGAGCAGGCCGAGCGCGCGGCCGCCGAGCGCGCCGAGCTCGAGCGCCTGCGCAGGCAGAAGGCCGAGGACGAGGCCATGAGGGCCTCCGTGGAGCGCGGCCGCGCCCTCATGGAGCCCGACGACGATGACCTCAGGATGCCGCTCGGCCAGAAGGTCGTCATTCTCGCCGTGGTGGGCGTCGCCATCGTCTGGCTCGCCGCCACGGTCCTCGGATAGGAGGAGCCATGTCTCTCACCGACCGCACCAAGCCCACCGACGTCTGCCTCAACACGGACCTCTATGAGCTCACGATGGCCCAGGGCTTCTGGGAGGCGGGGCTCGCCGACGGGGAGGCCTGCTTCAACGCCTTCTTCCGCGACTGCCCCTTCGACGGCGGCTACGCCGTGTGCTGCGGCACCGGCCAGATCGCCGACCTCGTGGAGAACTTCGTCTTCGAGGACGACGACATCGCCTACCTCGCCGGCATCCAGGCGCCCGGCGGCGGCCCCATGTTCAAGCCCGCGTTTCTCGAGTACCTGCGCGACCATCGCCTCGACCTCACGATCCACGCCGTCCCCGAGGGGCAGGTCGCCTTTGGGCGCGAGCCCATGGTGCGGGTGGAGGGCCCGGTCATCGACTGCCAGCTCATCGAGACGGCGCTGCTCAACCTCGTGAACTTCCAGACGCTCGTGGCCACCAAGACCGCCCGCGTGGTGCGCGCGGCGGAGGGCCACCCCGTCTCCGACTTCGGCCTGCGCCGCGCCCAGGGCCCTGACGGCGGCCTCGCCGTGGCGCGCGCGTCCTACATCGCCGGCGCCTCGTCCACGTCGAACGTCCTTGCGGGCAAGATCTACGGCATCCCCGTCTTCGGCACGCACGCCCACTCCTGGGTCATGGCGTTCCCGAGCGAGCTCGAGGCCTTCCGCGCCTTCGCCAAGTCGAGCCCCAAGAACTGCGTGCTCCTGCTCGACACCTATGACGTGCACCAGGGCATCAGGAACGCCATCACCGTTGCCAAGGAGATGGAGGCCGCCGGCGAGCGACTCTCGGCGGTGCGTCTGGACTCCGGCGACCTCGCGCGCCTCTCCAAGGAGGCTCGCGCCGCCTTCGACGAGGCCGGCCTGCCCTACGTCAAGATCTCGGTCTCCAACGACCTCGACGAGTACACCATCCAGTCGCTCTTCGCCCAGGGCGCCCCGATCGACTCCTTCGGCGTGGGGACCAAGCTCGCCACGTGCGACCCGCAGCCCTCGCTCGGAGGCGTCTACAAGCTCTCCGCCGTCCGCCGCCAGAAGGGCGAGCCGTGGACGCCCGTGATCAAGCTCTCCGAGCAGTCCTACAAGCGCACCGTCCCGGGCGTCCAGCACGTCCTGCGCTACTACGACCAGGCCGGCCGTCCCACGGCCGACATGCTCGTCGTCGACGACGTGGCGCGCGAGGGGACGCCGCGCGAGATGGTCGACGTCCTCGACCCGTACCTGACGCACCGCCTCTCGGGCGAGCCCGAGGAGCTGCTCGTCAAGCTCGTCGAGCACGGCAGGCGCGTCGGCGAGCCCGAGGGCATCGAGGTCGCGCGCGAGCGCTGCCGCGAGGCCCTCATGCGGCTCGACCCGGCGGTCGCCCGCTTCCTCAACCCGCAGACCTATCCCGTGGGCCTGGAGCTCGGCCTCGCCGACCTGCGCAGCCGTCTCGCCCTCGAGGAGCGCGCGGAGTCCGGGCGCCCCACGGCGTAGGCAGACGAGAAGAACCGAGAAGGACGAGGCCCCGACGTCTCCGCGCGAGCGTCGGGGCCCTCCCGTGCCGTGCCGTCCTTCTCGCCCCGCGCTCTTCTCCCCGTCTCCTCCCGTCGTCCGTCCTTCTCGCCGTCTCCTTAAGATTCGAATATTTATTACATGGAAAAGAAGGGGGCAACGGGACTCCTGCGCCCAAAATCGGGTCATCGAGCCCCGTTGCCCCCTTCTTTTCCATGTAATAAATGATGGAAGCTCCCACAGGGTGCGCGTGCCGGGGGTCCATCCGGCCCGCGTGGGCGGGCGCTTTGCTACAATCACACAGTTACCCGCGCAACCGAGTTGCCGCCCCGACGCCGCCTTCGGCGACCGCGGCCACGATGCAAGCAAGAGGAGAATCCATGCCCGAGAAGATCGAGGAGCTCGTACGAGCCGCCATCGCCGCCGCGCAGGAGGCCGGCGACCTGCCTGAGTTCGAGGTCGGCGACCTTGGCTTCGAGCGGCCGGCCGACCCCTCAAACGGCGACTGGAGCTCGACGGTGGCCATGCGCTCCGCCAAGCTCGCCCGCCGCGCGCCGCGCCAGATCGCGGACGCCATCGTCTCCCACCTTCCCGAGGATCCCTCCGTCGACCGCGTGGAGGTCGCTGGCCCCGGCTTCATCAACTTCTACCTCGCCACCGCCTCGGCCAACGAGGTGTTCCGCACCGTGCGCGAGCAGGGCGCCGACTACGCGCGCTCCAGCATGGGGGCGGGGACCAAGGTCCAGGTGGAGTTCGTCTCCGCGAACCCCGTGGGCCCGCTCCACATCGGCCACGGCCGCTGGGTCGCCATCGGCGACTCGCTCTGTCGCGTGCTGGAGCACGTGGGCTACGACGTGGAGCGCGAGTACTACGTCAACGACCACGGCTCGCAGATGGACGTCTTCGGGCACTCCATCTCGATGCGCTACCAGCAGCTGCTCTCCGTGATGGGGGAGCGCGGCGTCTCCCTCGACGGCTCCCGCGAGGTCCTCCTGGCAGATCGCGAGGCCTTCGTGGCCGACGAGGGCGACGAGCGCCCCGAGACCCACCCGCTCACCGACGCCTTCAACGAGGCCCTGGGCGGCAACGCCTACGGCGGCGACTACATCGTCGACATCGCCGCGCGCTTTGTGACCGAGGACGGCGACAGGTGGCTTGCGACCTCGGAGGGCGAGCGCATGGCGGAGTTTCGCGAGCGCGCCTACCTCTGGATGCTCGACTCCATCCGCGGCACCTGCCACGAGGCGCGCTGCGACTTCGACGTCTGGTTCTCCGAGCGCAGCCTCTACGTGAAGGGCGAGGACGGCACCTCGGCCGTCGACCGCGCGCTGGCCGCGCTGGACGAGATGGGCCACCTCTACCGCGACGAGGCGGGCGCCCTGTGGTTCCGCTCTACGACCTTCGGCGACGACAAGGACCGCGTGCTCATCAAGACCAACGGCGAGTACACCTACTTCGCCTCCGACGTCGCCTACCACTGGAACAAGTTCCAGCGCGTCGACCACGTGATCGACATCTGGGGAGCCGACCACCACGGCTACATCCAGCGCGTTCAGTCCGCCTGCGAGGCGCTCGGCTACCCCACGCAGTTCGAGGTGCTCCTGGGCCAGCTCGTGAACCTGCTGCGCGACGGCAGCCCCGTGCGCATGTCCAAGCGCAAGGGCACGATGGTCACCTTCGACGAGCTGCTCGCCGAGGTGGGTGCCGACGCCACGCGCTACACCCTCATCTCCAAGTCCTCCAACCAGATGATCGACTTTGACATCGAGCGCGTGAAGCGCCAGGACAACACCAACCCGGTCTACTACGTGCAGTACGCGCACGCGCGCATCTGCTCGATCCTGCGCCGCGGCGCGGGCGTCACCGTGGAGGAGGCCGCCGAGCTCGGGATGGACGAGGTCGCGCGCCGCGCGGTGGGGGAGTCCTACGACCTCGGGCTTCTCTCGGACGCCTCCGAGGCCGCCCTCGCGCGCAAGATAGGCGAGCTTCCGAGCCTCGTCGAGAGCTGCGCGCGCGACCGCGCCCCGTTCCGCCTCACGCACTACGCCGAGGAGCTCGCCGGCGAGTTCCACTCGTTCTACGCCGCCTGCCAGGTGCTCCCGGGCAAGGGGAGGCCGATGGACGAGGAGCTCTCGCACGCGCGCCTCGCCGCGTGCGACGCCACGCGCCGCGTCCTCGCGCTCGTCCTGACGCTCGTCGGCGTCGACGCCCCGCAGAGCATGTAGGGCCTCGCTCGCCTTAGGCCTCGTGCCCCGGGCCCCGGCGCCACAGCGGCGCCGGGGCCCGTACCATTTGTGTAAGGATTGCGAATAACCGAATTGTTATCTAGGATTTTTATTGCTTGAGAGCATTAACAATGGTTAATGCTCTCAAAATTATGTATACTGCCTCCTATCAAGGAAGCAGTTTTTCTCAGCTGCTTTGCAGGAAGTCCTTCGTGCTAGCGAAGGTGTGTGAGAGGCGGGGCCGTGGACCTCAAGGAATTCATGTCCGTCAGAAGGGCGTACAACATCGTCAGGCAGGCGGGCGCCTCGGATGAGCGCCTCACCTTCGAGGAGTTCGCGATCCTCTGCCGGCTCGAGATCGCCGACGAGCCGATGAAGACCTCGGCGATCGCCGAGTACCAGGGTGCGCTCAGGCCCACGATGACCCATCGCACGAACCACCTCGCGGCGCTCGGCCTCATCGAGCGCGCCGAGGGCGCCGAGGACCGCAGGAACGTGGTCTGCTCCATCTCCGAGCGCGGCCGCGCCCGCGTGGAGGAGCTCTCCGACCTCACCCGCGCGCAGATCCCCACGGGCCGCGCCCTCTCCCGGACGTCGGCGGAGCGCATCAGGAAGTACGTCGACGCCATGGGGTCGCTCTTCTGCAAGGCCGGTGACCTCGTGCTGCTTGGCCTCTATGCCTCCGAGAGCGACTCGCTCACCATCATGCAGATCGTCGACGCGCTCGGCCTTCTGCAGCCCACGGTCTCGATGTCGGTCTCCTCGCTCGTCGAGCGCGGCCTTGCGACGCGCTCCCACGACTCGGCGGGCGCGCACACCACGAGCGTGAGCCTCACCGAGGAGGGCGTCCGCGCGGCGGAGGCGCTCGTCGAGACCATCGAGGGCGTCGTCGTGCGCCGCAAGCTCCGCGGCAGCCGCAAGGCGGCCGGCGCCGAGGACGACGTGGCGTAATGCAACGTTTTTGCTGCGCCATCGTCTGATACGTGCTATAGTCTGAAGGCGGTCCCGCACGGTAGGTGCGCGGCCGCCTTCATCCGTTTTATGGGGATGCGTTCCCCGAACCCATATGAGAGCGCACATCGCACCCGGGCCATTTCTGACGCCCGTGCCGTGGCGCATGTGGGGTCGCAACAAGAGAGGTAGTTATATGTCGGACGCCGAGACGCCTGTTTCCGTGCCTGGCCAGGCCGATTCCGTGACCGCCGCGCCTGAGACGACGCCGGCAAAGCCACGTCGGCGCCGCCGGACCAAGGCGGAGATGGAGGCCGCGCGGGCCGCGGAGGCAAAGGCGCGCGAGGAGGCCGAGGCCGCAGGCGAGCCCGTCGTCCCCAAGCGCCGCCGCGGCAGGCCACGCAAGGCGGAGCAGGCCGCCGAGCCGGAGGCGCCGGTCGCGCAGGCGACCGATGGGGCGGACGCTCCCGCCCAGCAGGCCGACGAGGCCGCCCCGGCCCCCAAGCGCCGCCGCGGGAGGCCCCGCAAGGCCGACAAGGCGGCGGAGGCGCCCGAGCAGCCCGCGAGCCCGCAGCAGCCGTCCCCTGCCGACCCCCAGCCCGACGAGATGACCCGCGCGACGGAGGCGGCGACGCGCGCGAGCTCCGAGCCCACCCCCATGCCCGCGCAGACCCTCGACGAGGGCGCTTCCGGAAAGGACGCCGCCCAGGGCGAGCAGCCGCAGCAGGAGGCCGCCGAGCAGGCCCCGCGCCAGGGGCGCAAGCGTCGCCACAAGGGCGACCGCGAGGCCTCCGGCGGCGGTGCCGGCCAGGGCCCCTCGGGCGGCTTCGCCGGCCAGGGCCGTCGCCAGAACGGCCAGGGCCGCCGTCGCAACCGCCGCCAGCAGGAGACCGCCGAGCCCTCGCTCACCCGCGAGGAGCTTGCCGAGATGAAGGTCGCCGAGCTGCGCGCCAAGGCCGCGGAGCTCGAGATCGACTACGTGGGCGTGCGCAAGCCGGCGCTCGTGGAGGCCATCTACGAGGCGGCCGCCCGTGCGGAGGGCTTCCGCCCCGTCGAGGGCATCCTCGAGATCGGCAACGAGGGCTACGGCTGGATTCGCACCGGCAACTACATGGAGGGCGACGACGACGCGTTCGTCCACCAGCAGATGATTCGCTCGCTCGGCCTGCGCGCCGGCGACCGCGTGTCGGGCACCGTCGGCCCCGGCCGCTCCAACAGCAAGTACCCGCCCCTCATCCGCGTCTCCGCGGTGAACGGCCGCGCGCCAGAGAACCTCAAGGCGCGCCCCCGATTCCGCGACCTCACCCCGGTCTATCCAAACGAGCGCCTGGTCATGGAATGCGGCAAGGACTCCATCACCGGCCGCGCCATCGACCTGGTCTCGCCCATCGGCAAGGGCCAGCGCGGCCTCATCGTCTCCCCGCCCAAGGCGGGCAAGACCACGGTCCTCAAGAAGATCTGCCAGTCCATCGCCGCTAACAATCCCGAGGTGCACCTCTTCTGCCTGCTCGTGGACGAGCGCCCCGAGGAGGTCACGGACATGGAGCGCTCCATCAGGGGCGAGGTCGTGGCCTCCACCTTCGACATGCCGGCCGAGAACCACACGCACGTCTCGGAGCTCGTGATCGAGCACGCAAAGCGTCTCGTCGAGATGGGGGAGGACGTCGTGGTGGTGCTCGACTCCATCACCCGCCTCGCGCGCGCCTACAACCTCGCGCAGCCCGCGAGCGGCCGCATCCTCTCCGGCGGCGTCGACTCCGCCGCGCTCTACCCGCCCAAGAAGTTTCTCGGCGCCGCGCGCAACATCGAGAACGGCGGTTCGCTCACCATCATCGCCTCCGCGCTCGTGGACACCGGCTCCAAGATGGACGAGGTCATCTTCGAGGAGTTCAAGGGCACGGGCAACATGGAGCTCAAGCTCGACCGCGACCTCGCCGACAAGCGCATCTTCCCGGCCATCGATCCGGTGGCGTCCGGCACGCGCAACGAGGACCTGCTGATCGACCCTGCCTACCAGCCGTTCGTCTGGGGCATCCGTCGCGTTCTCGCCAACATGAACAACGTGGAGCGCGCCGCCAACGCGCTCGTGCGCGGCCTCAAGGAGACCGAGTCCAACGAGGAGTTCCTGATCAAGAGCGCCAAGAAGGCCAACCAGACCGGCTACATCGCCTAGGACGGGGCCGTCCCTCCCCATCGATCCTCTCAGGCGCGGGGACCATTCGTTTGGGGGGAGGGACTGTTTTGTTCGTTTGAGCTGGTTAGAA
>NZ_JBQXES010000003.1:162627-177814 GCF_052599055.1 Thermophilibacter sp. ZX-H3
CCCCCCCCCATCCCCCTTCTGTGGCGCGCTCCCTTTTTTTTGGGGGCCCGCGCCTGCTTCGTCCGTCGAATCTGGCGAGAAGAACGTCGGGTTTGTGGGGCCTCCCGCGGCGAAAAACGCGCCAATTGGGGGAGGGGACCTAATCTGTAGGTCGAAACCCCTTGCGTGTCACGCTGGCGAATGGGTATAGTCTCATGAAAGCGCGCATGCGCGTCGTCGCGGTAACACGAAGATGAAACGAAGCCCAAACCGTAGACGCCACCTCCCACCTCGTATTCGTTGGTGGGGAACCGTGGTTTGAAGTTCGTCTCGTCTTCCGTCTCTGGGAGGAGCGGGAGAGCATGAGAGTGGGAAGGAATCCGGCCGTCCTTGCGGGGATAGGCGGGTCGCTCGCGCTGGCGCTGCCGGCGCCCGCGACGGCCCTTTCGCTTGAGGACGTGGTCGGCGAGGTCCTTTCCTCCCCGGGGGCGTCTTTTGTCGCCGGCTTCGCGAGCGGCGTCGTCGCCGTGGGCGGCGTGCTCGGCGTGGCGGCGCTCGTGCGTGGGCTGTCCCGACGCGCCGCGGCGAGACGCGCGGTGGAGGCACCTCCCGAGCAGACCTCCGCCTCCGTCGGGGTGCCCGACGAGGCACCCGCGTATCGCCCGCGCCACATGCGCCCGGTCGAGGAGGAGCCGGTTGCCGGGAGCGCGCCTGCCGATCCGGCGCCCATCGAAAAGCCGCTTCCCGTCGTCACGCGGGCCGCCGCGGAGCCCGCACCCGAGCGCCGCGGGCCGAGTCACGCCGCTCGCGACTACGAGGACGTTGCCGAGAACTACGTCAGCCGCCTGAGCTTCCGCGAGCGCATGGCGCGACGCGCCGAGGGCGTCGCCGCGACGCTCAGGGCGCGCATGGACGCGGGCAGGATGGCGGGCGTCCCCGTCATCGAACGCGCTGACGGGACGGTGGGGGACGTGGGCACGAGCTGGTGGACGGCCTCCGTCGGCGCCGACGCCATCCCCTCGTCCTTCTCGATAGCCGCCGAGGACGACCCGCTCGCCATCCCCGCCGACTTCTCCGGCATGGGCCGCAGGCTTGACGCGGGCCTCTCCTATGGCCTCGACGTCCTGCCGGCGGGCGCGTCCCATGAGAGCATCTCCGGGCGCGTTGCCTTCGTCGAAGAGGGGGCGTATCCCGAGCGCCGCACGGTCGAGGAGCTCACCGAGGACGACGACTGGGCCGCGGCCCTGCGCTCGCTCGACGAGCTGGTCGCCGCAGAGCTCCCGCAGCGCGACCCCATCGAGTTCATCGATCCGGTGGGCGGGTTCGACACGCTCGACGAGCCCGACAACCTCGAGCCTGACACCGCGTTCATCCCCTTCCGCCCGCCTGCCGGCCATCCCGAGGTCGTGGACACGGAGTCCTACGTCGACTACCTCATCAACGACGAGTTCTCCAAGAACTCCTCCAATGCCGTCCGCCGCACCTCCAGGCGGTTCCTGCAGGTCATCGAAGGGGGGACGCAGCGCTCGGCGCACCTCGCGGGGTCCGCGTCCGCCCGCCCCGCCCATACGCCGCGGCACTTCTCGAGCACGGTGGCAATCGAGGCATGATGCGCGCGCATGGCGACTCGGCGCGGCGGCCCAGCCTCTCATGGACCGCCGCGCTCGTTCTGTGGATAGCCCTCATCTGGGGGCACTCGCTCGTCCAGGGCCCTCAGTCCTCGGCCGAGAGCGGCCTCGTCGTGGGACTGCTGAGGCCGCTCTTCGAGGCGGTCGGGGTGGTGGACGCCGACGCCATGTCGCTCGCCGTCCGCAAGTGCGCCCACTTCTCCGAGTATGCGGTCCTCGGCGTGATCGTCCGCGGGCTCCTCGTCGCGCGGCGCGCCGAGTCCGGCAGGCCCGCGCTGCCCGCGGGCCTGCTCGTCGTCCTTGTGCCCGTCATCGACGAGTCGATCCAGCTCTTCGTCCCCGGACGCTCGGGAAACCCGGTCGACGTCTGCATCGACCTCGCGGGCGTCGCGGCGGGCGTCGCGCTCTCCTGGGCGCTCTCGCGCCTGGCCGCGAGGCTGCGGGCGCGGTGATTGTTTCGATGCTGTTAGCAGCGTCACAGCTCGGTTAACAATTCCTCCACATCGCTGTTGCCCCGCTTGGGGCGGGCGTACGGTAGCAGCACGCTTTACGTAAGAAGCGACGGGAGGAGAAAGACATGTTTGAGAACGTTTCCAGGCGCCAGTTCGTGACCGGCTCGGCTGCGCTCGCCCTGGGCCTCGGCCTCGTGGGCTGCGGCGGCAACGGGGGCGGGGAGTCCTCCGGCGCGTCCGGCATCAAGGTGGGCGTCATGGGCCCGCACACCGGCGACAACTCGTCCTACGGCCTCGCGTGCCTGAACGGCGCGCAGCTCTACTTCAAGCAGCTCAACGCCGACGGCGGCGTCAACGGCAAGCAGATCGAGGCCGTCGTCTACGACACCAAGGGCGACGCCACCGAGGCCGTCAACGCCTACAACCGCCTCGTCCAGGAGGACGGCGTGACGGGCATCGTCGGCTCCGTCCTCACCGGCCCCACCATCGCCGTGGCCCAGGCCTCCGTGGCCGACAACATGCCCTGCGTGACCCCGTCCGCCACGGCCGCCGACGTCGTCACCTATGGCTCCAACTACTTCCGCGCCTGCGTGACCGACCCCGAGCAGGGCCGCGTCATGGCCCACTTCGCCTCGGAGCAGGGCTACAAGAACGTCGCCACGCTCTACCTCTCCGGCTCCGACTACTCCGAGGGCGTCAACGCCGCCTTCTGCGAGGAGGCCGAGGCCCTGGGCATCACCATCACCACCCAGCAGTCCTACGCCGACGGCGACGTCAACTTCAAGGCGCAGCTCACCAACATCATCGCCACCAGCCCCGATGCCATCCTCGTCCCCAACTACTACCAGGACGACGGCATGATCGTGAACCAGGCCCGCGGCCAGGGCTATGACAAGGTCTTCCTGGGCGTCGACGGCTGGTCGGGCATCTACGGTGGCTCCGAGAACTACGCCGACGCCGCCAACCTCCACGACTGCTACTACTGCTGTGCCTTCAGCTCCTCCAACGAGTCCGAGACGGCCACGAAGTTCGTCTCTGATTACGAGGCCGAGTACGGCGAGGCTCCCACCAACTTCTGCGCGCTCGGCTACGACGCCGCGATGGTCCTCGCCGCGGGCCTCACCGCCGCCGAGGAGGCCGGGCTCGAGGCCGGCACCGACGAGTACAAGCAGGCCGTGATCGACGGCATCGCGGCCGGCACCGTCGAGGGCGTCACGGGCTCCATCTCCTACGAGGGCACCGGCGACCCGGTTAAGTCCTCGCTCATCATCACCTTCGCCGAGGACGGCACCGAGGAGACCTTCCAGGTCCTCGAGGCCTAGCGGCCCCTCGTCCTTCTCGCCCCTTACGGGGCACCGGGCAAGTCGTGCCCGGTGCCCCGCTTTGCTCGCGCGGCCCTGCCGCGCCCCTCATGAGAGGAGCTCGCCTTGTTCATTACGCAGGTGCTCAACGGCCTGCAGCTCGGCAGCATCTACGCGCTCGTCGCCCTGGGCTACACGATGGTGTACGGCATCATCCTGCTGCTCAACTTCGCCCACGGCGACATCATCATGGTCGGCGCGTACGTGTCGTGGCTGGTCATGGCCCAGCTGGGGCTCAACCCCGTCCTCGCCGTCATACTCTCCGTGGCCGCGTGCACGCTCATGGGCGTGCTCATCGACAAGGTCGCCTACGCCCCGCTGAGAAACGCGCCGAGGCTCTCGATCCTCATCACCGCCATCGGCGTCTCGTACTTCCTGGAGAACGGCGCGCAGCTCGTCTTCGGCGCCGACGCCAAGGTGGTCCCCGCCTACACCGACCTGCAGACCATCCAGGTGGGCGGCCTCGCGCTCTCGTTCCCCTCGGTGCTCACAGCCATCGTCACCATCGTGGCCACGGTCGCGCTCACCCTCGTGGTGCAGAAGACCAAGCTCGGCAAGGCCATGCGCGCCGTGTCCGAGGACATGGGGGCGGCGCGCCTCATGGGCATCAACGTCAACTCCACGATCTCCTTCACCTTTGCCGTGGGCTCGGCGCTCGCCGGCATCGGGGCCGTGCTCTACGCGATGGCCTACACGCAGGCCAGCCCCACCATGGGCATGATGCTCGGCACCAAGGCCTTCGTGGCGGCGGTCCTGGGCGGCATCGGCTCGATCCCGGGCGCCGTCGTGGGCGGGCTGCTCGTCGGCTTTGCCGAGGTCATCGTCACCGCGCTCGGCCTCTCCGTCTGGAAGGACGCCGTGGTGTTCCTGCTGCTCATCATCGTCCTCGTGGTGCGGCCCACCGGCATCTTCGGCCGCACGATGAACGAGAAGGTCTAAGGGGGTGCACGCATGGAGGAAGAGGTCATGACCGAGAAGCGCCCCATCATCTCGACGGGCGGCCCGCAGCCGGCCGCCGGCAGGCGCCGCAGCCTGTCGATGCCCGTGAGGTACGCGATCAACGCCGTCCTGGTGCTCGTCATTCTCGTCCTGGGCGAGCTCATGATCGACGGCGGCGCCATCAACCGCTATCAGTCCACGGTGCTCGAGCAGGTGGGCATCTACATCATCCTGGCCGTCTCGCTCAACATCGCCACCGGCTACCTCGGCCAGCTCCCGCTGGGACATGCCGGCTTCATGTCGATGGGCGCCTACGGATGCTCGATCTTCATCATCCGCATGAGCGAGGTCCTCGGCATCGGGGCGCGTGACTTCGTGACCGGCTCGCCGATGACGGTCCTGCTCGTCCTGGGCGGCCTCGTCGTGGGCGGTCTGTGCGCCGCGGTTGCGGGCATCATTATCGGCATTCCCGCCCTGCGCCTCAAGGGCGACTACCTCGCCATCATCACGCTCGCCTTCGCCGAGATCATCCGCGTCGTGATGCTCAACATCGACAGCGTGCTCGGCTTCGAGCTCACGGGCGGCGCCGCCGGACTCACCGGCATCCCCAGCTACACGAGCTTCCTGCTCGTCTTCGGCTGCGTGGCGGTGGTGTGCTTCCTCATCCACACGATGATGAAGTCCCGTCACGGCCGCGCGATCCTCGCCATCCGCGACAACGAGATCGCGGCCGAGGCCACGGGTGTCAACACCACCTACTACAAGACGCTCGCCTTCGTCGCCTCCGCGTTCTTCGCGGGCGTGGCGGGAGGCCTCTACGCGGGGTGCGTCGGCGTCCTGCAGCCGGCGGTCTTCGGCTTCATGAAGTCGATCGAGATCCTCGTCATGGTGGTCCTCGGCGGCATGGGCTCCATGCTCGGCTCCGCGCTCTCCGCCACCGTCCTCACGATTCTGCCCGAGGCGCTGCGCGCGTTCTCCGAGTACCGAATGATCGCCTACGCCATCGTGCTGATCCTCGTGATGATCTTTAGGCCGCAGGGCCTTCTCGGCTCCTATGACTTCTCGCTCTCCCGCATCATCGAGCGCGTCATGAACCGCGACTTCCCGTGGTCGAGGAAGGGCGCCGCGCCCGCGGGTGCCGACGACGGAAAGGAGGCGAGCCGCGATGCCTAGCGACAAGAAGAAGCGCCGTCCCGTACTCGTGCAGATGGAGACGCCCAACCTCATCCCCGAGCGCGACCTCGGCTCCATCCCCGTGCTCCAGGCCGAGCACCTCGGCATCGACTTCGGCGGCCTCACCGCCGTGGACGACTTCAACATCGCCATGGGCCGCACGGAGATCTCCGGCCTGATCGGCCCCAACGGCGCCGGCAAGACCACGATCTTCAACCTGCTCACGAGCGTCTACAAGCCCACGCGCGGCACCGTCCTCGTTGACGGCTACGACACCGCGAGCAAGTCCGTCGCCGAGGTCAACCGCATGGGGGTGGCCCGCACGTTCCAGAACATCAGGCTCTTCTCGCAGATGACGGTGGAGCAGAACGTGCTCGTGGGCTACGGCAACGCCATGAGGACGAACCTCATCACGGACATGCTCCGCCTGCCCGGCCACTGGCGCCAGGAGGCCGAGTACCGCGAGAAGGCCCTCGAGCTGCTCGACATCTTCGACATGAGGAAGTATGCCGACACCCAGGCCGGCAACCTCCCGTACGGCGCCCAGCGCCGCCTGGAGATCCTCCGCGCCCTCGCCACCGGTCCGAAGGTCCTGCTCCTCGACGAGCCCGCGGCGGGCATGAACCCCGCCGAGACCGAGGAGCTGATGGAGAACATCCTCAAGATCCGCGACGAGTTCCAGATCGCCATCCTCCTGATCGAGCATGACATGAGCCTCGTCATGGGCGTGTGCGAGGTCGTGGGCGTGCTCGACTACGGCAAGATCATCGCCAAGGGCACCCCCGAGCAGATCCAGAACGACCCGCGCGTCATCGAGGCCTATCTCGGCAAGCAGGAGGTGAAGTAGATGGCCCTTCTCTCCGTCAAGGACCTGCACGTCTCCTACGGCGCGATCAAGGCGGTCCGCGGCATCTCCTTCGAAATCAACGAGGGCGAGATCGTGACCCTCATCGGCGCCAACGGGGCCGGCAAGTCCACCACGCTCAACACCGTGGCGGGCCTCATCAAGCCCGACTCGGGATCCGTGGACTTCGAGGGGGAGACCCTCCTCGGCATGCGCGCGCACAAGATCGTCGAGCGCGGGCTGGCGCTGTGCCCCGAGGGGCGTCGCGTCTTCACGCAGATGACGGTCGCCGAGAACCTCGAGATGGGCGGCTACACGCGCACGGACGCGGAGAACAAGGAGACGCTCGAGAAGGTCTACGAGCACTTCCCGCGCCTCAAGGAGCGCCGCGGGCAGGTGGCCGGCACGCTCTCCGGCGGCGAGCAGCAGATGCTCGCCATGGGTCGCGCGCTCATGAGCAAGCCGCGCCTGCTCATGCTCGACGAGCCCTCCATGGGTCTCGCGCCGATTCTCGTGCAGGAGATCTTCGACATCGTCAAGCAGCTGAACGAGGCCGGGACCACGATCCTGCTCGTCGAGCAGAACGCCAACATGGCGCTCTCCGTTGCCGACCGCGCGTACGTCCTGGAGATCGGCACGATCAAGAAGACCGGAACCGGCGCCGAGCTGCTCGTCGACGACGACGTCCGAAAGGCCTACCTCGGCGGCTGACAACATCGGGTACCTGGGCGGCGGCCTTCTGCCGCCCTCGTCTCTGGCGGCGGACCACCCTCCCGGGTCCGCCGCCTTTCTCGTGCCGCGGCCCTTCTCGCCCGTCCCTCTCGTCTCGCCGCTGTCCTTCTCGCCTCCTCCGCCGTCCTTCTCGCCGCCGTCCTTCTCGCCCCCTCACGCTCCCCGACAGCTTAGGTGAGCAAATTCCCTCAACCATTCTGCACGGATTTCTTAGGTGAGTCACAAAGTGCCAGTTGTTCATTGCCCTTCTCCTTAGGTGAGTCGTGACCGTTCGAATTATTTGCTCACCTAAGCGGCGGGGGGTGGCGAGGATAAAAAAGATATAGACAACAGAATCTAAAGTTTTATACCCTATAAGGAAAACAAGGCATAGGGAGGCGAGCATGGAGAACAGGGAGCTGTGTCTGGGGTATGGCAGCGCCGTCGAGCTCTGGCGCCGGGCGCGAAGGAGGGTCGCCGCGCAGAATCCCGACGATCTGCTCGTGCGTCTCCTCTTTGACCGGGACCCGCGCGTCCGCCTTGACGCGCTCCCGACCGCCGTTTCGACCAGCGTGATGCCGACCCACCTTGCGGGCCGCCTCGTCCTCCCCGCGAGAGGGGCGCTCGGCACGACGCGCCCGATCCTGGACTGCGTCGTCTCGTCGCGCGGCGGGCGCGAGCGGCATCATGGCGTGGCCTGCCACCTGCTGTCGGGCCCGTATCCGGAGGGGTCCATCTGCAGGGACCCGGAGACGGGCCTGCTCGTCACCGGCGTGCCGCTCACGCTCCTGCAGCTTGCGGACCGCCTGGATGACGTCGCCATGCTCGAACTCATCAGCGAGCTCATGGGGTTCTTCGTCATCGACGGCGCTTCGGAGACGGGCCTTCGCCACGGCCCGCCGCTCGTCACGGCCGCCGGAATCAGGGACTGGGTCAGGGCGGCGCGCGATCTCAGGTCACGGGAGGGGCTGAGGATGCCGCATGGGACGGGTCGCCTGCTCTCCCTTGTCGACCTGGCGGTTGAGCGCGCCGCATCGCCGGGCGAGGTGAGGTCGTCCCTGCTTTTCTCGCTGCCGCTTGCCTACGGAGGGTACGGGCTGCAGAGGCCGCGTCTCAACGTGCTGACCCCGCTGTCCGCGTCGGACGCGGCGGCGTACGGGGTCGAGGGATACGTCTGCGACCTCACGTGGGCAGACCGACAAACGATGGTCGAGTATCGCGGCGAGCTCGTCCACAAGCAGCGTGCGACCAAGCTCTCCGACGCACGCAAGGGCAACATCCTGAACCACCTCGGCTACGAGGTGCTCATTCTCGAGAAGTACCAGCTCTCGAAGATCGACCTCATGAACGAGCTCGCGAGGATGCTCGCGGAGCGGCTCGGCGTGGCGTTCGTCCTCGGCGGCAGGGAGGTGATGACGCAGCGCCTGCAGCTTCGCCGGGACCTCCTCGGGCGCTGGGTCGAGCCGTGACGGCGCCGACCGGACGACCCACGCTTGCTTGGGTGAGCGCGGACGACCCCCACTCGGATTCCCGCTCGGATTCCCGCTCGCTTAAGTGAGCAAAATGTTCGAACGTTTGCGACTCACCTAAGGAGCGAGATGGTGAATCACCTGCCCATCTTCGACTCACCTAAGAAATCCATGCAGAATGGTTGAGGGAATTTGCTCACCTAAGCGATGCGGGGCGGGATGGCGGGGGCGGCGAGGTTGGCGGGGCGCCGCGGCCGGCGAGAAGGACCGGCGAGAAGGACCGACGAGAAGGACCAGCGAGAAGGACCGGCGAGAAGGACGGCGCGCCGAGTCGCACGTCCTTCTCGCCGCGCGCTAGTGGACCTCGACGGTGGTGCCGAGGGTGTTGGCGGGAAGGGTCTGCAGCCAGTAGCCGGGGCAGGCCTCGGCAAGCGCGGAGGCCACCCTCGCCGCGGCGGCGTCTCCGTCGGCGACGGCGATCATCGTGGACCCCGAGCCGGAGATGAAGAAGGCGCAGGCCCCGGCCTCGCGGGCTGCGGAGCGCAGGGTCTCGTAGTCGGGGATCAGCCTCGCCCGGTACGGCTCGTGCAGGCGGTCGTGGCAGGCGGCGGCGAGCAGGTCGGCGTCGCCGAGCTCGAGGGCCCGCACCATGGCGACGCAGCGGCCCATCTGCCAGACGGCCGTCTCGCGGGAGACCTCCTCGGGCAGGACGCGGCGCGCGTCGGCGGTGCGAACCTCGTATGGGGGAGCAACGGCGACGAAGCGCAGGTTGCCGGCAACGTCCATCCGGGTCGAGGTGGTCACGTCGCCGTCGACGAAGGAGCTCACCAGCCCGCCGAGGAGCGCCGGCGCCACGTTGTCGGGGTGGCCCTCCATGGCGACGGCGAGCTCGAGGGCGCTCTCACGCGAGAAGCCCTCGCCCGAGAGCGCCATCGCCGCGCCGACGCCGGCGATCACGCAGGCGGAGCTGGAGCCGAGGCCGCCCGAGAGCGGGATCGGCGAGAGGATCGTTATGTGCAGGGGCACGGCGTCCGTGCCGAGCCGCCCGCAGGCGTCGAGGTAGCTCTGCCAGACGAGGTTGTCCTCGCCGCGGAAGCGCTCCTCGCACCCCACGACCTCGAGTCGCTCGGCGGGCGTCATGAGAAACGTCGCCGTGAGGTCGAGCGCGAGGCCGAGGCAGTCGAAGCCCACGCCCACGTTGGCCGAGGTGGCCGGCACGCGGACGATGACCATGGGCCGCTCGCGGCCGTCGGCACCGATCACAGGAACACCCGCGCGCAGGCGGACTCGACGAAGGCACCCATGTGCTCGCGGTCGCAGACGTCATCGTGCAGGACGGCGTCCGCGCGCAGGCCGGAGAGCTGGCCGGGCGCGACGGTGCCCGTGAGGCGCTCGAGGGCGTCCATGCAGGCGAAGCCGTTCATGCCGTCGGTGACCTCGCCGAGGGCGGAGAGGACGTCCGCGCAGAACTTGTACGGGCTCGCCGTGGAGAGGCAGACGCGAGCCGAGCCGTCGGCGGGCGTGGCGTCGAGCACGTGTTTCGCCACGGCGGTGTGCGGGTCAATGAGGACGCCGAGCTCGCCCCAGGTCGAGCGGATCGTCTCGCGTGTGTCGGCGTCGTCGGCGCGGCCGCAGGAGAACACGGAGCGGATCTCGTCCATGACGCGGTCGGGCACGGTGTAGACGCCCCTCTCGGCGAGGTCGCCCATGAGGGAGGACACGAGCTCGCAGTCCCCGTCGGAGGCGAAGTACAGCAGGCGCTCCAGGTTGGACGACACGAGGATGTCCATCGAGGGCGAGATGGTCTTGTGGAACTCGCGGCGGCGGTCGTAGGTGCCGGTGGTGAGGAAGTCCGTGAGGACGTCGTTGGCGTTGGATGCCACGATGAGGCGGCGCACGGGCAGGCCGAGGCGCCTGGCGTAGTAGCCGGCGAGGACGTCGCCGAAGTTGCCGGTGGGCACGCAGAACGTGACCTCGTCGCCCATGCGGACGGCTCCCGCGCGCACGAGCTGCGCGTAGGAGTCGAAGTAGTAGGTGACCTGCGGCGCCAGGCGGCCAACGTTGATGGAGTTGGCGCTCGAGAGCACGACGTCGCCCTCGGCGAGGCGTGCCGCCAGCTCGCGGTCGGCGAAGATGCGCTTGACCTCGCCCTGGCAGTCGTCGAAGGTGCCGCGCACGGCGCACACCGCGACGTTGCCCCCGAGCTGCGTCACCATCTGGAGGCGCTGGATGTCGGACACCTTGCCGTGCGGGTAGAAGACCGTCACGCCCGTGCCGTCGACGCCCGCGAAGCCGTCGAGCGCGGCCTTGCCGGTGTCTCCCGAGGTGGCGGTGACCACCATGATCTTGCGCCCGTCGTCCGCGCGCGCGACGCGCATGAGCTGCGGCAGCATCTGGAGGGCGACGTCCTTGAAGGCGCAGGTGGGCCCGTGATAGAGCTCGAGCAGCCAGTCCGCGCCGAGCGGCGTGACGGGGCAGACGCCGGGCGCGTCCCACTGCGCGCCGTAGGCGGCCTCGACGCAGCCCGCGAGCTCGTCGGCCGTGTAGTCCGGCAGGAGCGTCCCCAGGACGAGGCGCGCGGTCTCGCGGAAGCCCTGGCCGCAGACGGCGTCCAGCCCCACGCCCTTCTCGCCGAGCGCGTCGGAGACGTAGAGGCCGCCGTCGGGCGCGATGCCCGCGAGGATAGCTTGCTTGCTTGTTACGGATTGCGCGTCCGAGCGCGTGCTGTGGTAGAACGGGGTCACTGTGGCTCCTTGCGTCCGAGGTACCCGTGCCTTGCTTGCAAGTATCATAGCCGCGGGGCGCGCTCCCGCCGCGCGTTGGATACACATTCGAAAGATTGGACGAGACGCATGAAGATCGCCCTCCTCGGCTTTGGCACGGTCGGCCGCGGCGTAGACCAGATCATCTCCGAGCGCGTGCCCGACGTGGAGGTCGCGCGCATCCTCGAGCTGCCCGACCGCCTCACCGATCCCAGGATGACCTCCAGCTATGACGACATCGTGGCCGACCCCGAGATCGGGCTCGTGGTGGAGTGCATGGGCGGCGTCGAGCCCGCCCGCACCTACATCATGGCGGCGCTCGAGGCGGGCAAGCACGTCGTGACCTCCAACAAGGCCGTCGTGGCGGCGCACTTCGCGGAGTTCGCCGCGGCCTCGGCGGCCTCGGGGGCGGGCCTCTACATCGAGGCGTCCGTCGGCGGCGGCATCCCCTGGATCGCGAGCGTCGAGAAGGTCCGTCGCATCGACGAGGTCACGTCCTTCTCGGGCATCATGAACGGGACGACCAACTACATCGTGGACGCCATGCGCCGCGAGGGCGCGGACTTCTCCGAGGTGCTTGCCGAGGCGCAGCGCCTCGGCTACGCCGAGCGCGACCCCTCCGCCGACATCGACGGCGTCGACGTGGCCAACAAGACCATCATCTCGGCCTCCGTGGCCTTTGACGTGGCGTGCGAGAAGGACCTCCCGGTGACGGGCATCCGCAACCTCAGGAAGTCGGACCTCGACCTCCTGGCCGGGTGCGGCCGCACGGCCAAGCTCCTCGGGCGCGGCGTCTGCCGCGACGGGCGCTACGCCGCGGCGGTGGAGCCGGTCGCCGTGCCGCTCGACTCGCTCGAGGCGAGCGTCCCCTCGAACTTCAACCTGGTGACCCTCGACGCCACCACGGTGGGCGAGCTGCGCTTCTACGGCCAGGGCGCCGGCAGCCTCCCCACGGGCAACGCCATCGTCCAGGACGTGCTCGACTGCGTGCGCGGCGTTCGCCGGCCCGCCTACGACTTCTCGCGCGGCCTCGCGTGGGACCCGGAGCTGCTCCGCTCCGACCACGTGTTCCGCACCGACGCCGCGATCCCCGGCGCGGAGCCCTTCGCGCCGGGCGCCGTGGTCGTCCGCGACGTCACCGCCGCGGGCGCCCGCGCCCTTCTCGACGCCGCGCTCGAGGTCGACCCCACCACGTTCATGGCCGCCCTCGCCTGACGGGGATTATGACAAGGGCGTCCGGGCAGTTTGCCGGGGTGCCTAGGAAGGCAGGTTTCTCAGCATGATCAAGATCGCCAAGTTCGGCGGCTCGTCGGTCGCCTCCGCCGAGCAGTTCCGCAAGGTCAAGGCCATCGTCGAGTCCGACCCCGACCGCCGCTTCGTGGTGGTCTCCGCCGCCGGCAAGCGCTTCTCCGGGGACAATAAGGTCACCGACCTCCTGCTGCTGGTGAACGCGCACATCCAGTACCACGTGGACTGCACCGCGCTTCTCGCCGACATCGAGCAGCGCTTCGTCGAGATAGCCGACGAGCTGGGCCTCAAGTGGCCGGTGCACGAGAAGTTCCAGACCTTCGCCAAGAACATCAAGAAGCACTCTCCCGAGTACATCGTGGCGCGCGGAGAGTGGTTCACGGCGCACCTCATGGCCGAGTACCTGGGCCTGCCCTTCGTCGACGCGGCCGACGTCGTGGTCTTCCACCACGACGGCAACGTGGACATGGAGCGCACGGCCGCCCGCCTCAAGGACGTCATGGTGCGCAAGGGCTGCTTCGTGCTGCCCGGCTTCTACGGCGCCACGGTGGACGGCCAGATCAAGCTCTTCCAGCGCGGCGGCGGCGACATCACGGGCGCCATCCTCGCGCGCTGCATCGACGCGGGCCTCTACGAGAACTGGACCGACGTCTCCGGCTTCCTCTCCGCCGACCCGCGCATCGTCGACCACCCGCGCTCCATCCGCCGCATCACCTTCGACGAGATGCGCGAGCTCTCCTACATGGGCGCCTCGGTCCTGCAGGAGGAGGCCATCTTCCCGGTGCGCGAGGTGAACATCCCCATCCAGATCAAGAACACCAACCGCCCGCAGGACGAGGGGACCATCATCCGCGAGAAGGCGCGCATCGGCGAGGACGAGCACCTCATCACCGGCATCGCGGGCAAACGCGACTTCATCTCCGTGCACGTGAAGAAGGCGCACATGTCCGGCGAGGTGGGCTTCGTGCGCCGGGCGCTCTCGATCTTCGAGCGCTACGGCATCTCGGTGGAGCACATCCCCACGGGCGTCGACTCGTTCTCCGTGGTGGTGAACGGCGCCGACGTCAAGGACTCGATCTACTCCATCGTGACCGACATCCGCCGCGAGCTCGAGCCGGACGACATCACGATGGTGGACAAGCTCGCGCTGCTCTCCGTCGTGGGCCGCAACATGTCCAAGCGCTCCGGCACCTCCGGCAAGATCTTCGGCGCGCTCGGCGAGGCGGGCGTGAACATCCGCATGATCACGCAGAGCTCGCAGGAGATCTCCATCATCATGGGCGTCAACAACGAGGACTTTGACCGTGCCGTCCAGGTGATCTACGACCGCTTCGTCCGCGACGAGATGGTCACCACCAGCTAGCGTGCAAAGGGGACCGTGCAAACGTGCAAAGGGGACAGTCACTTTTGCACGCGGACACCGTGCAAAAGTGACTGTCCCCTTTGCACGTTTGCACGGCCCACAGTAGAAAGGAACCGCCATGAGCGAGAAGACCGTTGCCATCCTGGGCGCCACCGGCGTGGTGGGCCAGCAGATGCTCCAGTGCCTGGAGGAGCGCAACTTCCCCGTGGGCACGCTCGTGCCGCTGGCGAGCCAGCGCTCCGTCGACGCGGGCAAGACCGTGCGCTTTGCCGGCGAGGACGTGCCCGTGCGCCTGGCCGAGCCGGACGCCTTCGAGGGCGTGGACATCGTCCTCGGTGCGGCCGACGACGCCACCGCCCGCGCGCTCATGCCCGAGGCCGTTCGCCGCGGCGCCGTGTGCGTTGACAACTCGCACGCCTTCCGCATGGACGCCGACGTGCCGCTCGTCGTGCCGGAGATCAACGCCGCGGACATCGCGAGCCACCACGGCATCATCGCCAACCCCAACTGCGCCACGATCATCGGCCTCGTGCCCGTGTGGCCGCTTCACCAGCTCGCGGGCGTGACGCGCCTCGTCGTCTCCACCTACCAGGCGGCCTCGGGCGCTGGCAAGCCCGGCCTCGACGAGCTCGTGCGCGAGATCGGCTGCGTGGCCGCCGGCGAGCCGGTGGGGGAGACGGCCCCCTTCCAGTACCAGCTGGCCGAGAACCTCATCCCGCAGATCGGCGGCTTCAAGGACGAGGGCTACACCTCCGAGGAGCTCAAGATGCTCAACGAGGGCCGCAAGATCATGCACCTGCCCGAGCTCCGCGTGAACTGCACCTGCGTGCGCGTGCCGGTGGTGCGCTCGCACTCCGAGTCCATCACGGCGGAGTTCGAGCGGCCCATCTCCGTGGAGGAGGCGCGCGCCGCGCTCGAGGCGGCGCCGGGCGTGCGCGTGGTGGACGACCCCTCCACGAGCCGCTACCCCATGCCGCTCGAGACCTCCGACCAGGACCTCATCTACGTCGGCCGCATCCGCCGCGACCTCTCCGCGCCCGAGGGCGTCTCGGCGCTCACGTTCTGGTGCTGCGGCGACCAGATTCGCAAGGGCGCCGCGACCAATGCCGTGCAGATTGCGGAGTACCTGGTTTAGCAGGGGAGAATAGAGCGCGGGGCGAGAAGGACGGGCGGGTTGCGCGTCACGTCCTTCTCGCCCCGCCGCACGGGCGCGCCGCGCGTGCGTGCCCCTGAGGGAGGTCTCGCCATGGCGCTTCTC
>NZ_JBQXES010000004.1:0-4513 GCF_052599055.1 Thermophilibacter sp. ZX-H3
AGGGGCCGGGCAGGAGGTTCAGGAACGCGCGGAGGGAGAAGAGGGAGAACGAGGAGTGGGTCGCAGCGGCGATCGCCGAGGCGACGAGGGAGCGGATGACTAACTATGCCGCTCGTTAGGGGCCACATCTCCGCATCCGCGTGCCTACAGCGCGGCCACCATGTGCTCGACGATTCCGGCGCAGCGCTCGGCCGAGGCGCGCTCGAAGGTGGCGTAGTCCACGGCCTGGCCCTCGCTGCCGGGCTTATCCGAGATGGCGCGCACCACGACGAAGGGCACGCCGTTGGCCTCGGCCGCCTGGGCGATGGCCGCCCCCTCCATCTCGCAGCAGAGCGCGCCGAAGGTGCCCACGATGCGGCGGCGGTCCCCCTCCGCGGAGATGAACTGGTCGCCGGAGGCCACGCGGCCGGGCAGCGCGCGCACCTCGGGCGCGACGGCCGCCGCGGCGGCGAGTGCGGCGTCGCGGAGCGCGGCGTCGGCCACGTACTCGGGGCGCTCGCGGCCGGGAACGAGGCCGGGCGCGTAGCCGAGCGCCCCGACCGAGAAGTCGTGCTGGACGCAGTCCGTGGAGACCACGAGGTCGCCGATGTCGAGGCGCGCGGCGTCGAGCGAGCCCGCCACGCCCGTGTTGATGAGGTGCGTGCAGCCGAAGTGGTCGGCCAGGACCTGCGCGCAGATGCCGGCGTTCACCTTGCCGATGCCGCACTTGACCACGACCACGTCCTTCTCGCCCAGGCGTCCGGAGCAGAAGTCCGTGCCGGCAACGCGTTCCGCGCGCGCGTCCGAGAGCTCGGCCTTGAGGTGCTCCACCTCGACGTCCATGGCGCCGATGATTCCGATCTTCATTCTGTCCCCCTACTCCTGCGGATAAGCGAGGTGCGCCTCGTCGATGTTCTCCAGCGTGTTCTCCAGGTAGCGGCGCGCCCACCAGCGGGCCTGCGCGAGGTCGGCGTCGTGCCAGTTGCCGCACTCCTCCGGGCGCGCGCCGGGGATCTCCCCCTCGAAGTCGCGGATGAACTCGAAGGTCGCCCGCACGAGCGGCGCCACCTCGGCCGAGGCGTGTGACCCAAAGAGGATGAGGTAGAAGCCCGTGCGGCAGCCCATGGGGCCAAAGTAGACCACGCGGTCGCGCCAGGCGGGGTCGTTGCGCAGGTAGGTGGCGCCCAGGTGCTCGATGGCGTGGACGGCGGACGTGTCCATGACAGGCTCGCGGTTGGGTGCGGTGAGGCGCAGGTCAAAGGTGGTGACCACGGCGCCGGTGGCGGGGTCGGCGTCCACGCGGCTCACGTAGACGCCCGGCTCGAGCGTGAGGTGGTTGACGGTGAAGCTGGCGATCTTCTCCATGGGGCTCCCTGGGACGAGGTCCTTCTCGACGGTTCTTCTCGCCACCAGTGTAGCCGGTCCGGGCGCGGGCCCGCGGGCCAGAAGCGTCGCCTCACCCCCGCACGGCCACTCCGCGGGGGCAAGGCGACGCTTTGGCGAGAAGAACCGTCGCCAATCCCCCGCACGACCGGTCCGCGGGGGATTGGCGACGGTCTGATGCGGCCAAGCCGGAAGAATGGGGGCTACTCCTCCGCGGAGCCGCCCATCGCGCGGACGCCGACGCCGGCGGCAACCGCAATGCCGCCAAGAACGGCCGCGGCGACGGGGGCCACGGTGCCTGAGCGGTCGCCGGTGTCGGGCAGCTTGCCGGCGCCGGGCCTGCCGGAGCCGGAGCCGCCGTTGCCGGAGCCGCCAGCACCGGGGCTGCCGGAGGAGCCGCCCCCGCCGTTTCCGGAGCCGGAGCCGGGGTTGCCGCTCCCGGACCCGCCGTCGCCACCGGACGCCTGGCTGTTCCTGACCGCCTGGATGGCGGCGGCGAGGGCGCTGCGGGCGGCATCGACCTCGGCCGCGGTGGCATCGGGATCGCTCGCGACGCGCAGCGCGGCGGCGAGGGCACCGTAGTACTGGTCGAGCGCGGACTGGGAGGCGCCGGAGACGTCGAGGGCGCTGGCCTGGTCGATGGCCGCCTGGAGCCCGGACTTGTCGACGACGTCCTCGTCCCCGCCGGGGTCGCTGGGCAGGGCCGCGGAGGCCTTGAGCGAGAAGTCGTGGTCCTCGGTGACGTTGGTGTCGTGCACCAGCGTGTCGAGCGCGTTCTGGGCGGTGGTGGTCAGCGGCTCGTCGTTGAAGAGCGAGAGGCCCACGAGAAGACCGGCGAGCGTGCCGCCGAGCTCGATGCCGAGGGTCCCCGAGACGAGCTGGAGCAGCTCGGCCAGATTCTTCTTGTTGCCCAGCAGGAGCATCATCGCGAGCTTGCCGAGGCTGTTGTCGCCGACGATGAGCTCGTTGAGGTTGAACGTGACCGTGCGGGCGAGGTCCATGAACTCGCTGCCCTCGAGCGCGGTGTCGAGGCAGGTTCCCGCAACGGACTCGAGGAGGTTGTTCTCGGCCGCGCCCACGCCCTCGATGGCCATCTCGACCCAGTCTGCGGACTGCTCGCAGCCCATGAGGTGCGCCTGGTAGGCAAAGTCAACGAGCCCGAGGACGGTATGCGCGGGGTCCTCGTCAACCGGGGCCTCGAGCAGCGACCTCACGACGCCCGTCAGGATGCCGATCAGCGCCGGCCGGCCGGTCTCGCTCATGAACACCTTTGCGTCGAGCTCGTCCAGAAGCTTGGCGAGGAAGGCGCTGAAATCGACGTGCGTGATGTGGAGCACGAGCTCACCCGCGGCGAGCGTCATGGGCGTCGCGGCGAGCGCGTCCGCGAACTCCGCCGCATCGGTGCTGGTGAGGTCAAGCGTGACGGCCGCCGGAGCCGCTGCGGCGGCGGGATCGGCGGGCTCGGCCGCCTCGATCTGGTCGGTCTCGGCGTTGTAGTAGATGGCGACGGTGCTCGAGAGCACGTCGAAGCTGAGCCCCGCCTCGACAGCCGCCTCGGGGGAGCCGGGCAGGATGCCGGCGAGCAGCGACCAGACGACCTCGGGAAGGGCCGCCGCCTCGCAGCCCACAAGACCGGCGATCACCGGGGTGATGCCGCCGGCGGCGTCGATCTGCGCGACGAGCGGGTCAACGACGTAGCCGTTGAGCATCGTGGTCACGGAATCCACGGTGAGCGTGCGCTCCTTGCCGTAGGAGGTGATGCCCGCAGTGGTGGCAAGGCCGCACTCGTCAAGCGTCACGTCCCCCAGGTCATGAGAGTCCACTGTCAGCGTGCACTCGAGCCTCTCGCCCCCCTGCGCGAACTCGAGGGAGCCCATGCGCATGCGGGACGGGTAGGTCACGAGCGAGCCGGTCTCGATGTCGTAGATGGTGTTCTCGCCGTAGGTGGCCGCCGCGATGTCGTTGGCGTGCATGTGGCCGGTGAAGACGGCGGAGATCCCGGCGTCGGCGTAGGCCTTGGCCACGGCCTCGTAGTCGTCCACGAGGTACTCGCCAAAGATGACGGGCTCGTAGCCGAAGTGCGGGACGATGCCGTGGTGCTGGAAGGCCACGACCACGTCACCGGCGGCGCGCGCCTCGCGAGCCTGGTCGCAGACCCAGGCGAGCAGGTCGGCGGAGACGTGGCCGCTCGTCTCCTGCGCGAGCGTCCCGTCCTCGGCGGCAACGTTGTACTTGCAGGTATCCACGGCGATCAGCGTGAGGCCGGGGCACGGGTGGGCAACGTAGCTGAGGCTGCCGTCGGCGGTGCCGTCCGCGTCGTAGGCGACCGTATCCGTGTAGCCGCACTCGGCCCAGAGGGACTTGTAGGTCAGCGGGTCGGTGCGCTCGGCATCCGCGGAGCTGCCGCCAGAGAAGTCCTTGCCGTGGTGGTTGTTGAGGTCGTGGTTGCCGTTGATCACGTAGAACTGCGTGTCGACGCCGGCGGCGGCGAGCTGCTGCCTGGCGGCGGCAAAGCGATCGCGCACCCACTCGTGGCAGACGAGCTCGCCGTCCTTGGTGAGGTCGCCGGGAACGAGGACCATGTCCGGTTTGGCTGCCACGACGTCGGCGAGCGCCTTGTCAAGGATGTCCGAGCTCTCGCGGAACATCTTGCGGTCGGAGTTCTCCGCCGTGGTGTAGTCGGGGCAGTCGCTCCAGAGGTCAGGCGCAAAGAGGTGGACGTCGCTCATCACGGCAAACGTGAATCTCTCGGGGTAGGCCTCCTCCGCGTGCGCCGTCTCGGGAACAAGGGAGCCCGCGGCGGCCGAGGCGCCCCCGGCAGCGATGACGAGCTTGAGGAAGCTGCGGCGCGAGAGGCCGCCGCGCGGCTGAGAGGTCATGGGGGACATCCAGACTCCAATCCTTTGTCACGGCAGATGCGCGCCCGAGGGCGCTCTGGAAGGGAGTCTAGGTTTCGTCTATCAGGCGGCTGTCAGTTTGGCGTCTGAGCGATGCAAGCGGAGCGTATGAATCCGTTCGTCGCAGGTGGCCCCGTGCCGTAAACGGGGGCTGGGAGCCGGCGAGCTCGCCCGTCCTTCTCGCCGTCCTGGCGTGGGCCCGCGGGCCGGAAACGTCGCCTTGCCCCCGCGGAGTGGCCGTGCGGGGGCAAGGC